>NZ_JBVJBI010000010.1:0-249833 GCF_055589745.1 Kitasatospora sp. NPDC041917
CGCGAAACCCGTCCCCTCCGCACCGATCATCCGGTCCGCGGGAATCCGCACATTGTCGAAGTACACCTCACGCGTCGGCGAACCCTTGATCCCCAACTTCTTCTCCGGCGCACCGAACGACACCCCCTCGTCGCCCTTCTCCACCACGAACGCCGAGATCCCCTTCGAGCGCTTCTCCGGATCCGTCACGGCCATCACCGTGTAGAACTCCGACACCCCCGCGTTGGTGATCCAGCGCTTCACCCCGTTCAGCACCCAGAAATCCCCGTCGCGCACCGCCCGGGTCCGCATCCCCGCCGCGTCCGAACCCGCCTCCGGCTCCGACAGACAGTACGAGAACATCCCCTCGCCCCGCGCCAGCGCCCCCAGGTACTTCGCCTTCAACTCCGGCGAACCCGACAACTGCACCGGCAGCGACCCCAGCTTGTTCACCGCCGGAATCAGGGACGACGACGCACACACCCGCGCCACCTCCTCGATCACGATCACCGTCGCCAGCGCATCCGCCCCCGCACCACCGAACTCCTCCGGCACGTGCACCGCATGCAGGTCATTGCCCCGCAACGCCTCCAGCGCCTCCTGCGGGAACCGCCCCAACTCGTCCACCTCCGCCGCGAACGGAGCGATCTTCGCCTCGGCCAGCGAACGCACCGCCTCACGGAGCATCCCGTGCTCCTCGGAGATCCGGAAGAGATCGAAGTCAGCCGCCCCTGCGCTGCCCGCCATGATGCCTGCCTCGTCGTTCAGTGACCGGTGCCCGATCGAGGTCCGATCGACGCCCGGTGCGAGTCGAATCCGCGGTTAACTACCGTTCAGTAGAGATCCTAGGGCGCCGACCTGTGGCTGCCTAGCGTTCAGGGCGGCCCTTCGGGCGTGCGGGTGATCCCGGTGCGCCCTCGGCGGGCGGATAGCATCAGGGCATCCGTACTGGTCGCGTCCGCATCCAAGGAGAACCCGTGACCCTCCGCATCTCCGTGATCGGCACCGGCTACCTCGGCGCCACGCACGCCGCCGCGATGGCCGAGTTCGGCTTCGAGGTGCTGGGTCTGGACATCGACCCCGACAAGATCGCCATGCTGACCGCGGGTCGCGTCCCGATGTACGAGCCGGGCCTGTCCGAACTGCTGCTCAAGCACGTGGCCGGGCACGAGGGTTCGACCGGACGGCTGCGCTTCACCACCTCCGCCCAGGAGGCCGCCGAGTTCGGCGACGTGCACTTCATCTGCGTCAACACCCCGCAGCGCAAGGGCGAGTTCGCCGCCGACATGTCGTACGTCGACACGGCGATCGACGAGCTCGCGCCGCACCTGACCCGTCCCGCCCTGGTGGTCGGCAAGTCCACCGTCCCGGTCGGCTCGGCGGCCCGGCTGGCCGAGCGGCTGGCCGCGCTGGCACCGGTCGGCGAGGGCGCCGAACTCGCCTGGAACCCGGAGTTCCTGCGCGAGGGGTTCGCCGTGCAGGACACCCTGCGGCCGGACCGGATCGTGGTCGGCGCCCAGAGCGAGCGGGCCGAGCGGGTGCTGCGCGAGGTGTACGCGGAGCCGATCGCGGCCGGGGTGCCGTTCATGGTCACCGACTACGCGACCGCCGAACTGGTCAAGGCGGCCGCCAACTCCTTCCTGGCCACCAAGATCTCCTTCATCAACGCGATGGCCGAGGTCTGCGAGGCGGCCGGCGCGGACGTCACCCAGCTCAGCAAGGCGCTCGCCTACGACGAGCGGATCGGCGGCAAGTTCCTCAACTCCGGCCTCGGTTTCGGCGGCGGCTGCCTGCCCAAGGACATCCGGGCGTTCATGGCCCGGGCCGGCGAGCTCGGCGCCGACCAGGCGCTGACCTTCCTGCGCGAGGTCGACTCGATCAACATGCGGCGCCGCTCCCGGATGGTCGAGCTGGCCCGCGAGCAGTGCGGCGGCGGCTTCCTGGGCCGCCGGGTCGCCGTCCTCGGCGCCGCCTTCAAGCCCAACTCGGACGACATCCGGGACTCCCCCGCCCTCAACGTGGCCGCCCAGATCCAGCTCCAGGGCGCCCAGGTCACCGTCTACGACCCGAAGGCCGTGGACAACGCCCGCAAGATGTTCCCGTCCCTCACCTACGCCCACTCCGCCCTGGAGGCCGCGGAGGGCGCCCACGTGGTCCTCCACCTCACCGAGTGGTCCGAGTTCCGCGAGCTGGACCCGTCCGCGCTCGGCGCCGTGGTCGCCGAGCGCCGCCTCCTCGACGGCCGCAACGTCCTGGACGCCGAGGCCTGGCGGGCCGCCGGCTGGACCTACCGCGCCCTGGGCCGCCCGAGCTGAGGCCTCCGCCCGCGCCGCTCGAAGCGCCCGTCCCCGGACTCCGGGGGCGGGCGCTTTCGTCGTCTGCCGACCGAACCATTTGAACACGTTCAGATCGTGTGCGAGGATCGCCGCACGCACTGCTCGACCGGGGGGTCCCATGCGCAAGCGGTTCAAGTGTCTGATCGGCGCCACGGCGGCGGCCGTCGTGGTCACGCCGGTGGTCTACGTCGGGTACGCGATGACCCACCGGGACGCCGGAAGCCCGACGACGGTCGGCTGCTCCACAGTGATGGCCTTCGCGGGCGGGAAGCTGCCCACGCAGGCCGCCGGGGCCTCGTGCACGGACGACAACACCTGGCAGGAGCAGGGCTACTCCGCCGAGTTCCGGATGCCCCGGGCCGACCTCCCCGCCCGGCTGACGGAGGCCTTCCCCCGGGTGCGGCAGGAAACCTCCCCCTCCTCCGGGCTGCGGTTCAGCAACGACGACCAGGCGGCCGGCGCCCACCCGAGCGGGCAGGCCGCGGTCGTCCGGCTGGAGGTCGCCTACGAGGACGCCGAAACCGCCCGGGTCAGCCTCCGGGCCTTCGACCTGTGAGCCCAGGAATCCCGTACGGCCGCCCGGCGTTCCCACCGGCATGACGAGCTACGGCGACGAAGCGGCGGTCCGCGAGATCCTCACCCGCACCGGCGACACCTGGGCGGTGGTGGGCCTGTCCACCAACACCGCCCGCGCCGCGTACGGGGTGGCCAGGGTGCTCCAGGAGTACGGCAAGCGGATCGTGCCCGTGCACCCGAAGGCCGAGCCGGTCCTCGGCGAGCAGGGCTACGCCTCGCTCGCCGAGGTGCCGTTCCCGGTCGACGTGGTGGACGTGTTCGTGAACAGCGCCCTGGCCGGGGAGGTGGCCGACCAGGCGGTGGCCGCCGGGGCGAGGGCGGTCTGGTTCCAGCTGGGTGTCGTCGACGAGGCCGCCTACGGGCGGACCCGGGCGGCCGGGCTCGCCATGGTGATGGACAGGTGCCCGGCCATCGAGATTCCGCGACTCTAGGCCGCAGAGCCGTCCAGCTGCGCGATGGTGGCGATGGACGGGCGGCGGCCCGCGCGCAGCCCGGCGGCCGCCGATTCGGCGTCGCGCAGGACGCGCACGGCGTTGTGCCAGGTGAGCTTGGCCAGGTCGGCCTCCGACCAGTGGCGGCCGAGGAGTTCGGCGACCAGGTTGGGGTAGCCGGCCACCGAGTCCAGGCCGTCCGGCAGGAAGGCGGTGCCGTCGAAGTCGCCGCCGATGCCGATGTGGTCGATGCCGGCCACCTCGCGCATGTGGTCGAGGTGGTCGGCGACGGTGGCCGGGGTGGCGATCGGGCGCGGGTTGGCGGCCTCGAAGGCGCGCTGGCGCTCCATGGCCGGCGGGGTGGTGTCCAGCGGGTGGAAGCCGTGGGCGCGCATGTTCTCGTCGGCGGCCCTGGTCCAGTCGATGGCGGCGGGCAGGATGAACTTGGGCACGAAGGTCGCCATCGCCACGCCGCCGTTGGCGGGCAGCTGGGCGAGCACGTCGTCCGGGATGTTGCGCGGGTGGTCGCAGACCGCGCGCGAGGAGGAGTGCGAGAAGACGACCGGTGCCTCGGTCACCCGCAGGGCGTCGCGCATGGTGTCGGCGGAGACGTGCGAGAGGTCGACCAGCATGCCGAGCCGGTTCATCTCCCGGACGACCTCCTCGCCGAACCGGGTCAGCCCGCCGGCCACCGGCTTGTCGGTCGCGGAGTCCGCCCACGGCACGTTGTCGTTGTGGGTGAGCGTCAGGTAGCGCACGCCCAGCTCGTACAGGGCGCGCAGGGTGGCCAGCGAGCAGTCGATGGAGTGGCCGCCCTCGGCACCCATCAGGGAGGCGATCCGGCCCTCGGCGCGGGCGGCCTCGATGTCCGCGGCGGTACGGGCCAGGCGCAGCCGGTCCGGGTAGCGCTCGACCAGGGCGTGGACGAAGTCGATCTGTTCCAGGGTGGCGCTCACGGCGTGGTCGCCGGCCAGCGAGGAGGGGACGTAGACGGACCAGAACTGCGCGCCGACCCCGCCCTCCGCGAGGCGGGCGAGGTCGGTGTGCAGGCGGTCGCTCTGGTCGGCGGCGAGGTCGAGCGCGCCGAGGTCGTATCCGGCCTGCTCGCGCATCGCCCAGGGGAGGTCGTTGTGGCCGTCCACCACGGGGGCGGTGCGCAGCAGGGCGCGGGCGCGGTCCAGCGGGGTGGGGGAGTCCGTCCGAGAAGTCATACGGGTTGTTCTACCCCACCCCCACCAGGGGGATTACTTGCCGAAGCCGAAGGAGGAGGAACCGGCCACCTTGGCGCGCAGCTTCTGGCCCTTCTCGGTGGCCTGGTTGTTCAGCTCGGCCTGGAACTCGGTCATCTTCTCGGTGAGTTCGGTGTCGAAGGCGGCGAGCATCCGCACCGCGAGCAGGCCGGCGTTGCGCGCGCCGGCCACCGAGACGGTCGCCACCGGCACGCCGGCCGGCATCTGGACGATCGACAGCAGGCTGTCCATGCCGTCCAGGTAGCGCAGCGGCACCGGCACGCCGATGACCGGCAGCGGGGTGACGGAGGCGAGCATGCCCGGCAGGTGGGCCGCGCCGCCGGCGCCGGCGATGATCGCCTTCAGGCCGCGCAGGTGGGCGTTCTCGCCGTACGCGACCATCTCGCGGGGCATCCGGTGGGCGGAGACGACGTCCACCTCGTAGGGGATCTCGAACTCGTCGAGCGCCTGGGCGGCGGCCTCCATGACCGGCCAGTCGGAGTCCGAGCCCATCACGATGCCGACGAGGGGGGCGGTCGAAGCGGGGCTCATTCGGTGATCGTTCCTCGCAGGTAGGCGGCCGCGTGGCGGGCGCGCTCGCGGACGTCTTCGAGGTCGTCCCCGAAGACGTTGACGTGGCCGACCTTGCGGCCGGGCTTCACGTCCTTCCCGTACATGTGGATCCGCAGCCCGGGGTCGCGGGCCATGCAGTGCAGGAAGGGGCGGTACATGTCCGGGTAGTCGCCGCCGAGGACGTTGACCATGACGGTCCACTTGGCGCGCGGGCGGGGGTCGCCGAGCGGGAGGTCGAGGACGGCCCGCAGGTGGTTCTCGAACTGCGAGGTGACGGCGCCGTCCTGGGTCCAGTGCCCGGAGTTGTGCGGGCGCATGGCCAGCTCGTTGACGAGGATGCGGCCGTCCCGGGTCTGGAACAGCTCGACGGCGAGGTGGCCGACGATGCCGAGGTCGCCGGCGATCCGCAGGGCGAGCTGCTGGGCCTCGTCGGACAGGGCCGGGTCGAGGTCCGGCGCGGGGGCGGTGACCTCGGCGCAGACGCCGTTCTCCTGGACGCTCTCGACCACCGGGTAGGCGACGGCCTGCCCGCTGGGCGAGCGGACCACGTTGGCGGCCAGCTCGCGGACGAAGTCGACCTTCTCCTCGGCCAGCACCGCGACCCCGGCCAGGAACGGGGCGTGCGCCTGCTCCTCGTCGTCGACGACCCAGACGCCCTTGCCGTCGTAGCCGCCGCGGACGGTCTTGAGGACGACCGGGTAACCGGAGCCCTCCTCGGCGAAGGCGGTGACGTCGGCCGGGTCGGCGACGATCCGGTGCCGGGGGCAGGGCACGTCGATGGAGTCCAGCTTGGCCCGCATCACGCCCTTGTCCTGGGCGTTGACCAGCGCGTCCGGGCCGGGGCGGACGGCGATGCCGTCGGCCTCCAGGGCCCGCAGGTGCTCGGTGGGGACGTGCTCGTGGTCGAAGGTGATCACGTCGCAGCCGGCGGCGAAGGCGCGCAGGGTGTCGAGGTCGCGGTAGTCGCCGAGGACGACGTCGGACACCACCTGTGCGGCGGAGTCCTGGGGCGTGTCGGCGAGGAGTTTGAACCTGACCCCGAGCGGGATGCCCGCCTGGTGTGCCATGCGGGCCAGCTGCCCGCCACCGATCATGCCCACCACTGGAAAATTCACATTGCCCGGGGAAGTCACGCGGCCCAGGATATCCGGGCCGGTCG
This sequence comes from Kitasatospora sp. NPDC041917, assembly GCF_055589745.1. Classification (NCBI taxonomy): domain Bacteria; kingdom Bacillati; phylum Actinomycetota; class Actinomycetes; order Kitasatosporales; family Streptomycetaceae; genus Kitasatospora; species Kitasatospora sp. NPDC041917. The sequence goes on from NZ_JBVJBI010000010.1 coordinate 6,284, forward strand.
GGGGCGGTGGAGCCGCCGGTGGGGCCGTCGGGTCGGACGCGCGTAGATGTCAACCTGTCGCCCTGGGGGCTGAGCCGTTCGATGGAAGCGGGTAGCCTGGACGGCCAGGTCCTGGTCTGCGCGGTCCGATCATGTGCGTGCACGCAGGGCTCAAGGGGTGGCCGCGCCGTCGCGGCAGGCCCTTTCGTCCCGCAGGCACATGGAGGCAGTCCGGTATGGCGACGACCGCAGCTTCGAACCCCCCGCTCGCACAGAAGATGCGTGGGATCACGGGCGAAGTCGTGAAGTTCGGCATCGTCGGCCTGAGCGGCGTGGTGGTCAACTTCGCCGTCTTCTGGGTCTGCATCAACGGCATGGGCCTGGCCTCGGTCCGGTCGAACATCGTCGCGACGGTGATCGCGATCGCGACCAACTACCTGGGCTACCGCTACTGGCTCTACCGGGACCGCGACGCCGCCTCCCGCAGGCGCGAGATCACGCTCTTCCTGGTCTACAGCGGCATCGGCATGCTGATCGAGACCGGCGTCCTCGGCTTCTCGGTGTACGTGCTCGACCTGCGCTCGCACTACGAGCAGATCGGCGCCAAGGTGATCGGCCTCGCCGTGGCCACCGTGTTCCGCTTCGTCTCGTACCGCACCTGGGTGTTCAAGGCCGTGCCGGAGCCCGTCGGACTGCCCGCCCAGCAGGCGGTGGACGCCACCAGCGGCCAGGAGCTGGCCGCACAGGCCGAGCTGATGCTGGCCACCGAGCGGATCCGCCTCGCCAAGGCCGAGTAGGCCCCGGGCTCCTGCGCCCCTCGCACCCCCTTCGCTCCCCGCAGCCCCGGCAGCCCGAACGCGGCCGCCGGGGCTTGCCGTGTCCGCCGGGCTTGCCGTGTCCGCCGCGGCCGGAGGACAGTGGTTACCGAGGGCGAGCACGGCCGGCGGACGATCGTGGCCGAGGGGGTCCAGGAGGCTCGCCATGACGTTCGTCCAGATCATCGACTGCAGGACCGACAGGCTCGACGACCTCAACCGGCTGCTGGACACCTGGGTCGAGGCGACCCGGGGCAGGCGGACCGCTTCCCACGCGGTGATCGGCACCGACCGTTCCGACACCGCGCACGTGGTGCAGATCGTGGAGTTCCCCTCCTACGCGGCGGCGATGGAGAACTCCGCCCTGCCCGAGACCGACCGGATCTTCCGCGAGATGGTGGCGCTCTGCGACGCGCCGCCCACCTTCACCGACCTCGACGTGGTCCGCGACGCGCAGTTCGACTAGACGGGCCCCGGGCCCGTTCAGTCCTGGTGGCTGCGTCCGAGGAAGAGCGCGAACACCGCCGGCTTCAGCGAGAGCAGTTCGAGCCGCCCGCCGTCCGCCTCCGCGAGGTCGCGGGCGACGGCCAGACCGATGCCGGTGGAGTTGCGCCCGCTGACCGCGCGTTCGAACACCCGGTTGCCGAGGTCCGCCGGCACGCCCGCGCCCTCGTCCTGGACCTCGACCACCGCCGAGGTGCCGGACGGCCGGACCCGCAGGGTGATCGTCCCGGCGCCGTGCATCAGCGAGTTCTCGATCAGGGTGGCCAGCACCTGGGCGACCGTCCCCGGGGTGCCGACCGCGGTGACCCCGTGCAGCCCCTCCAGGGAGAGCACCCGGCCCTGCTCCCGCAGCGTCGGGCCCCACTCCTCCACCTGCTGCTTGATCACCTCGTCCAGGTCGAAGGCGACGGCGGTGGGGCTGCGCGGGTCGCGCTGGGTGGTGAGCAGCCGCTGGACCACGTCGGTGAGCCGCTCGACCTGCTGGAGGGCGATGGTCGCCTCCTCCTTGACCGTCTCCGGCTCCTCGGCGAGGGCGGTGATCTCCTCCAGCCGCATGGAGAGCGCGGTGAGCGGGGTGCGCAGCTGGTGCGAGGCGTCGGCGGCGAGCCGGCGCTCGGCGGTGAGCATCCGGGCGATCCGCTCGGCGCTGGTGTCCAGCACCTCGGCGACCCGGTCGAGCTCGGGCACCCCGTAGCGGCGGTCGCGCGGGCGCGGGTCGCCGGAGCCGAGCCGCTCGGCGGTCTCGGCGAGGTCGGTGAGCGGCCGGGCGAGCCGCTTGGCCTGCCAGACGGCGAGGGCCACCGCGGCCTGGACGGCGAGCAGGGCGACCACGCCGAGCAGCAGCAGGTTGTTGGCGATCTCGTGGTCGACGTCCTCGCGGGACTGTTCGACGGTGACGGTCTCGCCGCTGTTGCCGCGCTCGACGGCCTTCAGCAGGTGGTTCCCGGCGGGGCGCTCGCCCGCGGAGACCACCGGCTGGCCGGGCACCTGCACCTCGACGTAGCTGCCCTCGGTGATCTGGCTCTCGAAGGCCCGCCCGGTGACCGGCTCCCCCGCGGCGAGCCGGCTCTCGACCAGGGCGAGCACCCGGACGGCGGCCGCGTCCACCCGGTCCTGGGCCGAGTTGACGATGGTCCGCTTCTCGACCAGGGCGAGCGGTACGCAGAACACCACGACGACCACCAGGACGACGCCCAGCAGCGAGTTGATCATCCTGCGTTTCACGCTGCCGCTCCCCGGGGTGTTCCACTGCCGCGGGCCGAGGGCCCGTTCTCCGTCAGGGACTAATTCTTCTCGAACCGGAACCCGACTCCGCGCACGGTGGCGATGTAGCGGGGGTTGGCCGCGTCGTCGCCGAGCTTCTTGCGGAGCCAGGAGATGTGCATGTCCAGGGTCTTGGTGGAGGTCCACCAGGTGGTGTCCCAGACCTGCCGCATGATCTCCTCGCGGGTGACCACCCGGCCGGCGTCCCGGACCAGGACCCGCAGCAGCTCGAACTCCTTGGCAGAGAGGGTGAGTTCCTCGTCGCCGAGCCAGGCGCGGTGGGACTCGATGTCGATCTTCACGCCGTGCGCGCCGGTGGTGAGCTGGTCGACGTTGCCGCGCCGGAGCAGGGCCCGCACGCGGGCGAGCAGTTCGGCCAGGCGGAAGGGCTTGGTGACGTAGTCGTCGGCGCCGGCGTCCAGGCCGACCACGGTGTCCACCTCGTCCGCGCGGGCGGTGAGCACCAGGACGGGGCAGCTCTTGCCGTCGGCACGCAGGCGGCGGCAGACCTCCAGGCCGTCCATCTCGGGCAGGCCGAGGTCCAGGACGACGAGGTCGACCTCCTCGGTGAGGCCCGCGGCCAGTGCGGTCGGACCGTCCTCGCGGACGAGCACCTCATAGCCCTCGCGTCGCAGGGCCCGGGCGAGCGGTTCGGAGATCGCCGGATCGTCCTCGGCGAGCAGCACACAGGTCATGTGGTGATGGTAGTCCGCCGGGGTAACGCCGGACGCCCTGTGAGGTAGTTCACAGAGTGTGATCGTTATACAAGACCCTGATCGCACCCAACGGGCCGCAGCGGACCGGCCGTTCGGTGAAGAATCTCCGTTTGGATCTTGAAACCGAAGGAAGACGCGCCCATCTACCATCGATAGATCGGGAAGATCTGGCGCCGACTTTGCCATTCCCATACCTGATTCAAGGCTTTTGTCATCTGATAAAGCCAAATGTCGCCACGTAGAGTGGTTTCGTCCACGTCCGCCGCCACCCCCCTAGAGGCGGACGCTGTCAGGCAAGGAACCACTACTCATGGCGTCGAAGACCCTGGACGCCGACATGACGTCGGCCTCTCCCGGCGGCAAGACCTTCCTCGGGCACCCCCGAGGTCTTGCCACCCTGTTCATGACCGAGATGTGGGAGCGCTTCTCCTACTACGGCATGCGCGCCCTGCTCATCTACTACCTGGTCTCCGGTGGCGCCGACGCCGCCGTGGGCAGCCAGGGCGGCGGCCTCGCCATGACGGCGACGACGGCGACGGCGATCTACTCCGTCTACGTCTCGATGGTCTACCTCATGGCCTACCCCGGCGGCTGGTTCGGTGACCGGGTCTGGGGCGCCCGCAAGACCGTCGCCATCGCCGGTTTCGTGATCATGTTCGGCCACATCGCGCTGGCCGTCCCGGGCCAGGCGGCGTTCTTCCTCGGCCTGCTCCTCGTCGCGCTCGGCTCCGGGCTGCTGAAGGCCAACATCTCCACGATGGTCGGCCAGCTCTACAACGGCCCCGAGGACCCGCGCCGCGACGGTGGCTTCACCGTCTTCTACATGAGCATCAACCTCGGTGCCTTCGTCGCCCCGTTCATCATCGGAACGATCGGCAAGGAGTACAGCTGGCACCTGGGCTTCGGTATCGCCGCGGTCGGCATGGCCTTCGGCCTGGTGCAGTTCCTGCTGGGCAGCCGCCACCTGAGCCCCAAGAGCAGCAAGGTCCCCAACCCGCTCAAGCCCGCGGAGCGCAACAGCCTGCTGGTGAAGGCCGGCATCGCCGTCGCCGCCACCGCCGTCTTCTACGCCGTGATCGTCGGGCTGGGCGTCTACACCCTGAACTGGGCCCTCGTCCCGCTCACCCTCGCCGGTCTGCTCATCCCGATCGCCGTGCTGGTCCGGATCAAGCGCGACAAGGACCTCAGCGCCGGCGAGCAGTCCAAGATGTCCGCCTACATCTGGTTCTTCGCCGCGGCCGCCATCTTCTGGATGATCTACGACCAGGGCGGGTCGACCCTCTCCCTGTTCGCCGACAAGAAGACCGCCGACAGCCTGTTCGGCCTCGGTTTCTCGGCCACCTGGTACCAGTCGCTCAACCCGCTGTTCGTGATGGCGCTCGCGCCGGTGTTCGCCTGGCTGTGGCTGTGGCTCTCCCGCCGCAACAAGGAGCCGAACACCATCGTGAAGTTCTCGATGGGCCTGGTCCTGGTCGGCGCCTCGTTCTTCATCTTCATCATCCCGATGAACATGGCGGACGGCGGCACCATGGTCTCCCCGATGTGGCTCGTCTCGATCTACCTGATCCAGACCATCGGTGAGCTCTGCCTCTCCCCGGTCGGCCTCTCGGTCACCACCAAGATGGCGCCGCAGAAGTACGCCTCCCAGATGATGGGCGTCTGGTTCCTCGCCGTCACCGCCGGTGACTGCACCACCAGCCTGCTCTCGCTGGCCGGCGTCAACCTCGACGGCAACGGGATCATCGCGATGCAGGCGTCGCTCGCCGTCCTCGCCGGGCTCGCCGTCTTCGGCTACCGCAAGCGCGTCCAGGCCCTCATGGGCGACGTGCGCTGACGGACCGGCCTACGGCTCACGACTCCGGGGCCGCCGTGGATTCCTGAGATCCGCGGCGGCCCCGGCCGTCTTTTCCCGGCCCGCCCGTCCTCCGCCCCGGCCACCCGGGCCACCCGGGCCGCCCCGGGTCTCCTAGGCCGCCGAGGCCGCCGAGGCCGCCGAGGCCGCCGCCGGGCGTTTCGCGCTCGACACGGGCCCGGCGGCCGTGCCTATGGTGCCCCGCATGACGACCCCCTCCTTACCCCGTCAGCTGGCCCGCACCCGGCGGTTCACCCTGGGCGCCCCCGTCCAGCCGGAGCCCTCGCCGGACGGCACCACCGTGCTCTTCCTGCGCGGCCGGTCCGGCACCGACCCGCTCGCCTGCCTCTGGGCACTGGACACCGCCACCGGCGAGGAACGGCTGATCGCGGACCCGGCCGTGCTGGGCGCCGCCGAGGGCATCGCCGGGTACAGCACCGACGCCGCCGGCGCGCTCGCCGCCTTCGCGCTGGACGGCGCCCTGTGGCTGGCCGACACCGCCCGCGGCACCGTCCGCGCCGTCCCCGTCCCCGGCCCGCCGCAGGACCCCCGGCTCGACCCGACCGGCCGCCGCATCGCCTACGTCGCCGCTGGCGCCCTGCGGGTGGTCGGCGTCGACGGCACGGACGACCGTCCGCTCGCCGAACCCGAGGCCGAGGACGTCTCCTACGGGCTCGCCGAGTACGTCGCCGCCGAGGAGATGTTTCGCGACCGCGGCCACTGGTGGTCCCCCGACGGCACCGCACTGCTGGTCGCCCGGGTCGACAACCGCCCGCTCGCCCGCCTCTTCCTGGCCGACCCCGCCGACCCGCACCGCCCGCCGCGCACCGTCCGCTACCCGCTGGCCGGCACCGCCAACGCCGAGGTCTCGCTGCGGCTGCTCGGCCTCGACGGCACGGACACCGGGGTCCGCTGGGACCGCGCCGCCTTCGAGTACCTCACCGCCGCCGGCTGGGACGGCCACGGCCCGTACGCCGCCGTGCAGAGCCGCGACCAGCGCACCGTCCGCACCCTGGCGATCGGGCCGGACGGCGCCACCCGGGTGCTCGCCGAGCGGCAGGACGCGCACTGGATCGAGCTGCTCCCCGGCCTGCCGGCCCGCACCGGGGGCGGCGCCCTGGTGGACACCGCCGACCTGGACGACACCCGGCACCTGACCGTCGACGGCAAGCCGGTCACCCCGCCCGGGCTCCAGCTGCGCGCGGTGCTCGGGACGGACGGCGAGCAGATCCTGTTCACCGCCTCCGACGAACCCACCGAGACCCACCTCTGGACGTACGGACCGGACACCGGACCACGACGGCTCAGCAGCGGCCCCGGCCTGCACACCGGGGTGCGGCGCGGCGGCACGCTGGTCCTCACCACCCGTTCCCCCGGCCACCCCGGTGGCCGCTCCACCGTCCTGCGCGAGGGCCGCCCGGCGCTGCCGCTCGCCTCCCGCGCCGATCCGCCGGTCCGCGCCGCCGCACCCGAACCGCTCCGGCTCGGCCCGCGCGAGCTGCGCGCCACGCTCTTCCTGCCCGCCGGCCACCGCCCCGGGGACGGCCCGCTGCCCGTCCTGCTCGACCCGTACGGCGGACCCGCCGTGCAGAAGGCCACCACCGGCGGCCTCTGGTGGGACCAGGTCTCCCAGTGGTTCGCCGACCAGGGCTTCGCGGTCCTCGTGGTGGACGGCCGCGGCACCCCCGGGCGCGGGCCGCGCTGGGACAAGGCGATCCACGGCGACAAGGCGGGACCCGCCCTCGACGACCAGGTCGAGGGCCTGCGGGCGGCCGACCGGCTGCGGCCCGGGCTGCTCGACCTCGACCGGGTCGCCATCCGCGGCTGGTCCTACGGCGGCTACCTCGCCGCGCTCGCCGTACTGCGCCGCCCGGACGTCTTCCACGCCGCCTCCGCCGGAGCCGCGCCCACCGACTGGCGGTTCTACGACACCCACTGGCAGGAGCGCTTCCTCGGCCACCCCGACGAGCACCCCGAGCACTACGACCGCGGCTCGCTGATCGCCGAGGCACCGAAGCTCGACCGCCCGCTGCTGCTGATCCAGGGCCTCGCCGACGACAACGTGTACCCGGCCCACACCCTGCGGCTGTCCGCCGCCCTGCTCGCCGCCGGCCGCCCGCACGAGGTCCTCCCGCTGCGCGCCACCGGCCACCGGCCCACCGACGAGGCGGTGGTCGAGCACCTGCTGACCCACGAACTGCACTTCCTGCGACGCTCGTTGGGCCTGGCATGAGCGAAGGCCCGCCCCCGGTCGCAGGACCGGGGGCGGGCCTTCCACGGACGTGTCCTCAGAGCTCGCGGACACCCGCCCGCCAGACCGCCGCCGTCAGCGGCACTCCCGGCCGGTAGGCCAGGTGGACGTGCGAGGGCGCGTCCAGCAGCAGCAGGTCCGCCCGGGCCCCGGGCGCGACCACGCCGACGTCCGTGCGCCGCAGCGCCCGGGCGCCGCCCGCGGTGGCCGCCCAGACCGCCTCGGCCGGGGTCATCCCCATCTCCCGCACCGCGACCGCGATGCAGAACGCCATCGAACTGGTGAAGCTGGAGCCCGGGTTGCAGTCGGTGGACAGCGCCACCACCGCGCCCGCGTCCAGCAGCCGGCGCCCGCTCGGGTACTCGGCCCGGGTGGAGAACTCCGCCCCCGGCAGCAGGGTCGCCACCGTCGCCGAGCCCGCCAGCGCCGCCACGTCCTCGTCCGTCAGATGGGTGCAGTGGTCCGCCGAGGCGGCCCCCAGTTCGACGGCCAGTTGCACGCCGGGCCCGTACGAGAGCTGGTTGGCGTGCACCCGGGGGGTGAGGCCGCGCTCGATGCCGGCCGTCAGGATCGCCCGGGCCTGCTCCCCGTCGAAGGCGCCCTTCTCGCAGAACACGTCCACCCAACGGGCGTGCGGGGCGCAGGCGTCCAGCATCTCGCCGGTGACCAGGTCGACGTACCCGGCCGGGTCCCCGGCGTACTCGGGGGCGACCACGTGGGCGCCCAGGTAGGTGGTCTCCGGAGTGTGCGCGGCGGCGATCCGCAGGGCGCGCGCCTCGTCCTCGACCGTCAGCCCGTAGCCGGACTTGCACTCGATGGTGGTGGTGCCCTGGCGCACCGCCTCCCGGACGAACCGGGCCAGGTTGGCGTCCAGTTCGGCGTCGCTCGCCGCCCGGGTGGCCGCCACCGTGGTCCGGATGCCGCCCGCCGTGTACGGCTGCCCGGACATCCGGGCGTTGAACTCGGCGGTGCGGTCGCCCGCGAACACCAGGTGGGCGTGCGAGTCGACGAAGCCGGGCAGCAGGGCCCGGCCCCCGGCGTCGAAGCGCTCGTCCGCCGCCGGGGCGTCGGCCGCCGGGCCGACCCAGGCGACGGCGCCGCCGTCGACCACCACGGCCGCGTCGGTCAGCAGGCCGAGCGGCCCGGTGCCCTGCCCGGGGTCGTTGGTGACCAGGCTGCCGATGCCCGTGATCAAGGTGGTCCTGGGGTTCCTGGTGGTCACGACAAGGCCTTCCGAAGGGGGTTCAGGGAACGGGTCAGCAGTCCAGCGCGCCGATCGCGGAGCGCAGCGCGCCCGGCACGTCGGCCACCAGCCGGTGCACGCCGTCCCGGACGACGTGCCGGCCGCCGACCACGACGTGCCGCACGTCCGCCGCCGAGGCCGCGAAGACCGCGATCTCGGCGCCGAGCCGGGGCGGCGGTCCCGCCGTGCGGACGGTGTCCAGCGCGATCACCGTGAAGTCGGCGAGCGCCCCGGCCTCGATCCGTCCGGCCTCCGGCCAGCCGAGCGAGGCGTGGCCGTCCTCGGTCCCGGCCCGCAGCAGCGCGTTCGCCGTCCAGTGGCCGCGGGTGCGGGTGCGCAGCCGCTCGTCCAGCTCCAGCGCGCGGGCCTCCTCGAACGGGTCGATCACCGCGTGGCTGTCGCTGCCCAGGGTGATCGGGGAGCCCGCCGAGGCCAGCCGGCGGGCCGGGCCGATGCCGTCCGCGAGGTCCCGCTCGGTGGTGGGGCACATGCAGACCGTGGTGGAGGAGTCGGTGAGCAGCCGGACGTCCTCGTCGGTCAGGTGGGTGGCGTGCACGGCCGAGGTGCGCGGGCCGAGCGCGCCGTGGTCGGCGAGCAGCCTCGTCGGGGTGACGCCGTGCGCGGCCAGGCAGGCGTCGTTCTCGGCGGTCTGCTCGGAGAGGTGGACGTGCAGCGGCGCCCCGTGCACCGACGCCCAGTGCGCGACGGTGCCCAGCTGCTCGGCCGGGACGGCCCGCACCGAGTGGACGGCGGCGCCGATCCGGGCGTGCTCGCGCGGCTTGAGCGCGTCCGCCCGGACCGCCCAGGCCTCCGCGTCGCCGTCGCTGAACCGCAGCTGCGGCTTGGTCGGCTCGGCGCCGAAGCCGGAGGAGAGGTAGCAGGTGTCCAGCAGGGTGATCCGGATGCTGGCCCGGGCGGCGGCCTCGATCAGCGCCTCGCCCATCGCGTTCGGGTCGGTGTAGCGGGCGCCGCCGGGCGCGTGGTGCAGGTAGTGGAACTCGCCGACGGCCGTGATGCCGGCCAGCGCCATCTCGGCGTAGACGGCGGTCGCGAGCTCCAGGTAGCGGTCCGGGTCCAGCGCGCCGGCGAACCGGTACATGGTGTCGCGCCAGGTCCAGAAGGTGCCGGAGCCGACCTGGACGTGCCCGCGCAGCGCCCGGTGGAAGGCGTGCGAGTGGGCGTTCGCCTGACCGGGCAGCAGCAGCCCGTCGAGCCGGACGGCGTCGGGCGGGCAGGGGCCGCTGTCCGGGGTGACGGCGGCGATCGTGCCGCCGGGGCCGGTGGTGATCAGCACGTCCGGCTCGACCACCGGCCCGTTGTCGTGCGGCAGCCAGGCGTACTGCGCCCAGTAGCGCACGTGCTCGTTCACTGGCACGCCAGGTCCTCCAGTACGTCGGCGAGGGCGGCGACCCCGGCCAGGCAGTCGGCCTGCTCGGCGTGCTCGGCCGGGGAGTGCGAGACGCCGGTGGGGTTGCGCACGAACAGCATGGCGGTCGGGATCGCGGAGGCCAGGATGCCGGCGTCGTGTCCCGCGCCGGTGGGCAGCACCGGGGCGTCCAGCAGCTTGGCCAGCCGGTCGCGCAGCGGCCCGTCGAAGTCCACCACCGGGGTGTAGGACTCGCGGGTCAGCTCGACCCGGACGCCGTCGCGCTCGCCGCGCTCGGCGGCGGCCCGCTCGATCTCGGCGACCAGCTCGGTCAGGGTGCGCTCGTCGGCGGCCCGGGAGTCCAGCCAGCCGCGCACCAGTGAGGCGATCGCGTTGGTGCCGTTGGGCTCCACCGCGACCTTCCCGAAGGTGGCCAGCGCGCCCGCCAGCTTGGCCTTCTTGCGGGCGGCGAGCACGGTGTTGGCGTAGGTCAGCATCGGGTCGCGGCGGTCCTCGATCCGGGTGGTGCCGGCGTGGTTGGCCTCGCCGTGGAAGTCGAACCGCCAGCGGCCGTGCGGCCAGATCGCGCCCGCCACGCCGACCGGCTGCCCCTCGGCGAGGCAGCGGCCCTGCTCGACGTGGAGCTCGACGAAGGCGCCGATCCGGGCCAGCCGGTCGTCGTCCGCGCCGATCGCGGTCGGGTCGTAGCCGGCCTTCTCCATCGCGTCGGGCAGCCGCAGGCCGTCGGCGTCGCGCAGCTCGTACGCGGCCTCGCGGGACAGCACCCCGGCGGTCAGCCGGGAGCCGATGCAGGCCACCCCGAAGCGGGCGCCCTCCTCGTCGCCGAAGTTGACGATCGCCAGGGGCCTGGTGAACTCCGTTCCCCTGACGCGCAGTTCGTCCAGCGCGGCGAAGGAGGAGACCACCCCGAGCGGGCCGTCGAAGGCCCCACCGTCCGGGACGGAGTCCAGGTGGGAGCCGGTGACGACCGCCCCCTGCCCGTTCGGGTCGCCCAGCCAGGCCCACTGGTTGCCGTTGCGGTCCAGCTCGTACGTCAGGCCGCGGCTGCGGGCCTGCTGCTCGAACCAGGCGCGGCACTCGGCGTCGGCGGAGTTCCAGGCGAAGCGGCGGTAGCCGCCGGAGGAGGCGGAGCGGCCCACGGGGAGCAGCTCCGCCCACATCTCTTCGAACGACGGAACCGTCACAGCTCACCCATGGGGACGCGCACGCCGCGCTCGTCGGCGACCTCGACCGCCCGGTCGTAGCCGGCGTCGACGTGCCGGATGACGCCCATGCCCGGGTCGTTGGTGAGCACCCGGCGGATCTTCTCGCCGGCCAGCGGCGTGCCGTCGGCCACGGTGACCTGACCGGCGTGGATCGAGCGGCCGATGCCGACGCCGCCGCCGTGGTGGATGGAGACCCAGGAGGCGCCGGAGGCCACGTTGACCATGGCGTTGAGCAGCGGCCAGTCGGCGATCGCGTCCGAGCCGTCCAGCATCGCCTCGGTCTCCCGGTACGGGGAGGCGACCGAGCCGCAGTCCAGGTGGTCGCGGCCGATGACGATCGGCGCGGACAGCTCGCCGGAGGCGACCATGTCGTTGAAACGCTCGCCGGCCTTGTCGCGCTCGCCGTAGCCGAGCCAGCAGATGCGCGCGGGCAGGCCCTGGAAGTGCACCTTCTCCTGGGCCATCTTGATCCAGCGGTGCAGCGACTCGTTCTCCGGGAAGAGGTCGAGCACGGCCTTGTCGGTCTTGGCGATGTCCTGCGGGTCGCCGGACAGGGCCGCCCAGCGGAACGGGCCCTTGCCCTCGCAGAACAGCGGGCGGATGTACGCGGGGACGAAGCCGGGGAAGGCGAAGGCGCGGTCGTAGCCGGCCAGCTGGGCCTCGCCGCGGATCGAGTTGCCGTAGTCGAAGACCTCGGCGCCGCGGTCCAGGAAGCCGACCATGGCCTCGACGTGCTTGGCCATCGACTCGCGCGAGCGGGTGGTGAACTCCGCGGGCTTCTCGGCCGCGTAGGTGGCCATGTCGTCGAAGGCGACGCCGATCGGCAGGTAGCTCAGCGGGTCGTGGGCGCTGGTCTGGTCGGTGACGATGTCGATCGGCGCGTCCATCGCGAGCAGCTGCGGGAAGAGCTCGGCGGCGTTGCCCAGCAGGCCAATGGAGAGCGGCTGCTTCTTGTCGCGGGCCGCGGTGGCCAGCTCCAGCGCGTGCGCGAGGTTCTTGGCCTCGACGTCCAGGTAGCGGTGCTCGATCCGGCGGGAGATCCGGGACGGGTCGCAGTCGATGCAGATCGCCACGCCGCCGTTCATGGTGACGGCCAGCGGCTGGGCGCCGCCCATCCCGCCGAGGCCGGCGGTGAGGGTGATGGTGCCCTCCAGCGAACCGTTGTACCGCTTGTTGGCGACGGCGGCGAAGGTCTCGTAGGTGCCCTGGAGGATGCCCTGGGTGCCGATGTAGATCCACGAGCCGGCGGTCATCTGCCCGTACATGGTGAGCCCGAGGCTCTCCAGCCGGCGGAACTCCTCCCAGTTGGCCCAGTCGCCGACCAGGTTGGAGTTGGCGATGAGCACGCGCGGCGCCCACTCGTGGGTCTGCATCACGCCGACCGGCCGCCCGGACTGGACCAGCATGGTCTCGTCCTGCTTCAGGCCCTCCAGCGTCCTCACCATGGCGTCGAAGGAGCGCCAGTCCCGCGCGGCCTTGCCCGTGCCGCCGTAGACCACCAGCTTGGACGGGTGCTCGGCCACCTCGGGGTCGAGGTTGTTCATCAGCATCCGCAGGGCCGCCTCCTGCTGCCATCCCTGCGCCGTCAGCCCCGTCCCACGCGCCGCGCGCACCTCACGCGGCCCGCTCGCCTGCTGCACCATAGTTCGGCCTCCCTGCGGATGGATTCATTCAAGCTATGTTCGATTGAATATAACTAAACAGTCGGCTTTCGACCAGACCCCGAAACCATCCGATCAACGCCCGAACCGGAACGCCTGTCGCCAGTAGCCTGCGACCGGAAGCGTCAGCCGATCGGCCCAGCGGAGGACGCCATGGCAGCTGTTCCGGCACGCTCCGGCAGGCTGCGTCGCACCGCCGAAGAGGTCGAGCGGCGCACCGGCCTGCGGGTCGAGATCATCGGCGGCGTCCTGCACGGCACGTACGGCGAGGCCGTCCCGCTGCCCGCGCCGCCGCCCGCCGAGCTGGACACCTCCGGCCTTCCGCTGTACGCGCCGCGCGGCCGGGTCAGGCCGCCGCGCCGCCGTCCCAGTCGATGCCGATCTCGGCGAGCCAGCGGCGGTCGTCGGCGTCCGGGGCGGGCGGGGACGGCGGGCGGGGGATGTTCTGGACGGGGCCGAGGCCGTACTTCTCGGCGGCCGCGACGGCGCGGGCGTCGGGTTCGATGACGCCGACGTGGACGGCCGACTCGTCGCCCGGGTCGAGGACGGTCAGTTCGGGTTCGGGCAGGCGCCGCAGGGTGACGCGGCGTCCGCAGGCGGGGCAGGACCATTCGTCGGCGCCCGAGGAGAGGCGGGCGACGAACTTCATCTCGTGGATCACGTGCATGGGTGGCACCCCCTGCAGGAGGGGATGCCCGGGTTTGTGACGGCTACTCCCCCGCCGCCGTTCCGGGCCGTGCTTGTTCCACGCTCATTCCAGGAAGAGGCCACGCGCCGCCGCCGACTGCTCGATCGCCTCCAACCGGGCTTCCGCGCCCGGCAGTTCGTCGCACATGGATTGCAGCAGCACCCGGCCGAGCATCATCGGGGCGCACGCGGTGTCGAAGACCAGCCCGGTACCGACGGCGGCCGGCAGCATCAGGTCGGACAGCTTGGCGACCGGCGCGAAGGCGCTGTCGGCCACGGTGAGCACCGTCAGCCCGCACTCGCGGGCCACCGTCAGCGCGTCCATCAGCTCCCGCGGGTAGCGCGGCAGCGCGAAGCAGAGCAGTGCGCTGGCCCCGGCCGCCCGGGCCTGTTCCAGCCGGTCGGCGAGCATGCTGCCGCCCTCGTCCAGCAGCCGGATGTCCGGGTGCACCTTGGCCGCGAAGTAGGCGAAGCCGCGCGCCTGCGCCGAGGCGGCCCGCAGGCCGAGCACCGGCAGCGGGCGGGAGGCGGCGAGCAGCCGGGCGGCCCGGGTGATCGGCTCCGGGTCGGCGAGGAGTTCGGCGAGGTGGCGCAGGTGGGCGATCTCGGCGAGCACGGCCTGCTGGTGCTCGTTGCGCACCGCGTCGTCCGGGGTCTCCGGCGCGGCCTGTTCGCCGCCGCCGAGTTCGCGCAGCTGCTTGCGCAGCGCCGGGTAGCCGTCGTACCCGAGCGCGACCGCGAAGCGGGTGACGGAGGGCTGGCTGACGCCCGCGAGTTCGGCGACCTCGACGCTGGACAGGAACGGCGCCTCGGTGGCGTGCCGCACCAGCGAGTGGGCGATCCGGCGCTGGGTCGGCGTCAGCCGGTGCCCCTCGAACAGTTGGAGCAGCCGGGCGGAGGGGCCGACGCTGCCGGTCTCGTCGGTGGCGGTCATCAGCGGTACCTCCGGGTGCGAGGGGGTCGGACGACGACTGTGCAGGAGCGGGCCGCACCTGGCAAAGACGTCTCGTACGGCGGGACGTCCGGTGGGACGCCCCGCGGGTCGGACCGGTCGGACCGGTCGGACCGGTCGGACCGGTCGGACCGGTCGGGCGGTCGGCCGAACCGGGTCGGGGTAACCCTGATTTGTCCCTGAGCCCGCCCGGATTCCTCCTCCGAACGGATGGACCGGGGGCCCCGGCGGCCCCACCCTGGTTCCATGGACACTCGTCAGGACGAACTGCGGCGCGACCTCGACGCCACCCTCCAGGCCCGCAAGGAGCTCGGCAAGGAGTACGAGGACGCACTCGTCGACTCCTTCATGAAGCGGCTCGACGCCCGGCTGGACGCCCGGGTCGAGCGCTCGGTGGCCCAGCGGTTGGACGACTACGAGCCGCGGTCCCCCCACCGGGGGCAGCCCCGCCGTTCGGGCTGGGGCAAGCGCTCCAACACCGGGCTCGCGGTGACCTCGCTGGTCCTCGGCATCCCGCTGACGGCGATCGCGGGCAGCCCGGAGAGCGGCGGCTTCGCCGGTCTGGTGGTCTGCTGGGCGGGCATCGTCGGGGTCAACCTGGCGGCCGCCCTGGGCGAGCTGCGCAACCGCCGGGACCGCGCGGAGCGCTCGCCGCGGAGCGACTGGGACTGAGCCCCCGTCACTCCGCGGCGACGCCACGACCCCGGCCGGCCGGGGCTCAGGCCAGCGGGCCGGTGACCCGCTCGACCGCCCGCACCAGCTCGCCGGAGGCGACCAGCTCGGCGGCGGCCTCCAGGTCGGGCGAGAGGAAGCGGTCGCGGCCGGCGCCGCCGACGCCCGCCTCCCGGGCGGCGGCCATGGCGGCCGCGGTGGCCGGGGCGACGCGGCCCGACGCGTCGGCCTGCTGACGGATCTCCAGCGCCCGGGCGGACGCGGTGAGTTCGACGGCGAGGATCCGGCCGAGGTTGGCCACGGCCTGGCGCAGCTTGCGCGCGGCCGACCAGCCCATCGACACGTGGTCCTCCTGCATCGCGGAGGAGGGGATCGAGTCGACCGAGGCCGGGACGGCGAGCCGCTTGTTCTCGCTGACCAGCGCCGCCTGGGTGTACTGGGCGATCATCAGGCCGGAGTCCACGCCCGGGTCGTCGGCCAGGAAGGCCGGCAGGCCGTGCGAGCGGGCCTTGTCGAGCAGCCGGTCGGTGCGGCGCTCGGAGATCGAGCCGAGGTCGGCGGCGGCGATGGCGAGGAAGTCCAGCACGTAGGCGACCGGGGCGCCGTGGAAGTTGCCGTTGGACTCCACCCGGCCGTCCGGCAGCACCACCGGGTTGTCGACCGAGGCGGCCAGTTCGCGCGAGGCGACCAGCCGGGCATGCTCCAGGGTGTCCCGGCCGGCGCCGGCGACCTGCGGGGCGCAGCGGATCGAGTAGGCGTCCTGGACCCGCGGCGCGTCGTCCTGGTGGTGGCCGGTGAGGCCGGAGTCCTTGAGGACGGCGAGCATGTTGGCGGCGCTCAGCGCCTGGCCCGGGTGCGGACGGATCGGGGCGTGCAGCTCGGGGGCGAGCACCTTCTCGGTGCCGAGCAGCGCCTCCAGGCTCATCGCGGCGGTGATGTCGGCGGTGGTGAACAGCCGCTGGAGGTCGGCGATGGCCATCACCAGCATGCCGAGCATGCCGTCGGTGCCGTTGATGAGGGCGAGGCCCTCCTTCTCCAGCAGCTCGACGGGCTCGATCCCGGCGGCGGCGAGCAGTTCGGCGGCGGGCTTCTCCACGCCGTCCGGGCCGGTGGCGGTGCCCTCGCCCATCAGGACCAGTGCGCAGTGCGACAGCGGCGCGAGGTCGCCGGAGCAGCCGAGCGAGCCGAACTCCCGCACCACCGGGGTGATGCCCGCGTTGAGCAGGGCGGCCATGGTCCGGGCGACCAGCGGCCGGACGCCGGTTCGGCCGGAGGCCAGCGTCTTCATCCGCAGGAACACCAGCGCGCGGACCACCTCGCGCTCGACCGCCGGCCCCATGCCGGCGGCGTGCGAGCGCACCAGCGACCGCTGCAGCTGGGCGCGCAGCTCGGGGCTGATGTGGCGCACGGCGAGCGCGCCGAAGCCGGTCGACACGCCGTAGACGGGGCGCGGCTCGGCCGCGAGGGCGTCGATCCGCGCGCGGGCGACCGCCATCTCGGCCAGCGCGTCGGGGCCGATCTCGACCCGGGCGTTGCCCCGGGCGACGGCGAGGACGTCCTCCGCGCTGACGTCGGCCTTGCCGACCAGGACCAGCGGAGCGTCGGGGGCCACAGCACTGTGCATATCCATATACACCATCACATCAGGTGAATGAAGATATGACAACAGGTGCTCGCCATCCGGATTCTCCGCCCTCCGGACCGGCGCCGCACACCGCGGCCCCCGGGCCGCCTCCGCTTCACCTCACGAGTTCACCTCACGAGCTCGGCCTCGATCAGGTCCACCGCCCGGGCGGTGCCGCCCTCGGCCCGCCCGGCGGCGGACAGCTCGCGCAGCCGCTCGGCCACCGCCGGGTCGCCGACCAGCTCCAGCAGGGCTGCGCGCAGCGCCTCCGCGGTGGCCTGCTCGGTGTCCAGCCGACGGGCGACGCCGAGCCCCACCAGGGCGTCCGCGTTGGCGAACTGGTCGGTGGCCTGCGGCACCGCGATCATCGGCACGGCGTGGAACAGCCCCTCGCTGGAGCCGCCCATGCCCGCGTGGGTGACGAAGGCGTCCGCCTGGGAGAGCACCGACAGCTGCGGCACCCACCGGTGCACCTCGACGGTGTCCGGCACCTCGCCGAGCTCGGCCGGGTCGGTGTGGCTGCCGATCTGGAGCACGGTGTGCCAGCCCGGCAGCTCGCCGAAGGCCCGGACGCAGGCCCGGTAGAAGGCGGGCTGGTGGGTGAAGGCCGAGCCCAGCGAGACCAGCAGCACCTTCTCGGCGCCGGCCGGCCGCTCCCACCGCCCCTGGTGGGCGCGGTCGCCGAAGCAGGGCCCGACGAAACTGATCCGCCGCTCGTCGACCCGGTCGGCGTTGGGCTGCAGGGCGCGCGGGACCAGGGCGATCGCCCGCTCCGGGCGGTTCTTGAAGGCGTCCACGTCGCGCTGCGCCGCACCGGCCTCGGCCAGCCAGTCGGCGAACCGGCGGTAGTGCTCGGCGCCGCCCGGACCGGTGCGGATCGCCTCGAACACCTCCGCGAGGTCCTGCTCGAAGCCCTCCCAGCCGACGAAGGTGGGCGACAGCTGCACGACCGGCACCCCCAGCCGCTCGCCGAGCGCCCGGGCCGCGAAGCCCGCGATGTCGCAGAGCACCAGGTCGGGCCGGTCGTCGGCGAAGGCCTCCAGGAGGACGGGCCACATGGAGAGCGCGTCGTCCAGGAACAGTTCCTGGATCGCCACCGGATCCTCCATCCAGCCGTCCGGGTCGTCGGCGAGCGGCAGCTTCGTCGGGTACGGGACGAAGGCGGCGCCGGTGGACTCGACGGTTTCCCGGAAGGACGGGTCGTTGACGTAGCTGACCCGGTGGCCGCGGGCGACCAGCTCGGTGATCACGGCGAGGCTGGGGTTGACGTGGCCATGGGCCGGAATGGAGACCATCAGGATGTGTGCGGGGCGGTTCACGGGCACCTCCGGGGCAGCGATGAAGACGAGACGGACCGTCTCGCGGTTGCTTGAGAAGACAATACGGTTCGTCTCGCTGTTGCGCATAGAATTTTTCCCATGGCTTCCAGAACCGCCCCCGACCCCGCCCGCCGCAGCGAGCGCGCCCGCGCCGCCGTCCTCACCGCGGCCACCGAACTCGTCGCCGAGGTCGGCTACGGCAAGCTGACCATCGAAGCGATCGCCGCCCGCGCCGGCGTCGGCAAGCAGACCATCTACCGGTGGTGGCCCTCGAAGGGGGCGGTGGTCTTCGACGCCTTCCTCGCCGCCGGCGAGCACGAGGGCAGCCTCGCCCTCCCCGACACCGGCGACCTCGCCGCCGACCTCCGCGCCGTCCTGCGCCCCACCAGCGACGAGCTCGCCGACCCGGGCGCCGACCGCACCTTCCGCGCGCTCCTCGCCGAGATCCTCAACGACCCCGCGCTGCACGCCGAGTACCGCACCCGCCTGCTGGACCCGCTGCTGGAGGTCACCCGCGACCGCCTCCGCCGTGCCCGCGAGGCGGGCCAGATCGCCCCCGACGCCGACCTCGACCTGGCCGTCGAACTCTTCTACGGTCCGCTCAACTACCGCTGGCAGTTCCGGCTCGGCCCGCTCACCCACGAGCACGCCGACCTCCTGGTCGACGCCGCCCTCCGGGCGCTCAACCCGCCCGCCGCCGACGGCGGCCGCGGCGCCTGAACCAGCACACGGCCACCACCGCGACCGGCACGCGGAGCAGCGGCACGAGGGCGGGCCGGGTGCACGGCCCGCCGGACCCACCGCGGGAGCCGTGCCGACGGCGAGGTGCCCGGGGCGCCGTCACCGGGTCCGCCGACGGGCCCCGACCGGGGGTGCCGCCTCAGACCGCCGGCGGCGAGGCCGGGCCCGCCAGGGCGACCGAGACCAGGGCCCGCATGGCGCAGGCGGCCTGGCCCAGCGGCAGGGTGGCGTCGTCGGCGAAGAGCTCCACCAGCCAGCCGCCGGCCGGGTTCTGGCCGCCCGCCGCGACCATGCCCCGGTAGCCGGAGACGACGAGCATCGCCTCCTCCGCCGGGTCGTTGCCGGCCGCACCCGACCGCAGGGCGAAGGCGCCGCCGCGCACGGCGCGGCGGGTCATCGGGTAGTGCCGGAGGTCGAAGACCGCGTCGGGGGCCTCGATCCGGGCCCGCTGGGTCTCGGCGCGGGCGTTGGCGGGGCCGCTGGTCATCCGGTAGACGGCGTGCTGGGCGGTGCGCATGAACTGGGAGCCCGGCGGAACGTACGAGACCCACCAGCCGACGGCGTCCAGCAACCGGGCGGCGGCCTCGGCGACCACGACCAGCTTGCCGAGGGTGTCCGCCGGGTGGACGGCCCGGGCCGCGGCGGCCCGGTCGAGGGAGGCGAGCACGGCGGTGAGCAGCTGCCCCGGGTCGGCGCTGTGGGCGGCGCCGCGGAACCGCCGCCGGTCGCCCGCCCCGGCCCGGCCGTTCGGCCCGCGCCGCCCGTCCGCCCGGTGGTGCGGGTCGGCGGCGTCGGCGAGCAGCACGGTGGGGTCGGGCGAGAATCCGGGGCCGTGACTGCGCCCGGCGACCACCGGGTGGGCGGCCCGGGCCGCCTTGGCCCGGTACTGGGCGGCGTCGGCGAGCCGGAACAGCCGGTCGGGGGTGGTGACGGGCCCGATCGAGTCCCCGGTGGAGGCGACGCCGCAGGCCACGCCCTCGCCCTCGGAGAGCGCGAGCGCCCGGGCGCACAGCTCCTCGGCGACGGCGACCACCTCGTCGGCCTTCTGCCCCTCCACCAGCAGGCAGAACTCGTCGCCGCCGAGCCGGGCGGCGAGGCTGCCGGGGAGCTTGGCGGCGGCCAGCGAGAGCTGGTGGGCGAACCGCTCCAGCAGCCGGTCGCCCATCTCGTGGCCGAGCTGGTCGTTGACCCGTTTCAGTCCGTTGACGTCGCAGACCACCAGGGAGACCACGGTGTTGTCCCGGTTGTGCGCCTCCAGCGCGCTCTCCAGCCGGGCGTCGACGGCCCGCCGGTTGGCCAGGCCGGTGAGCGGGTCGGAGAAGGCGAGCCTGCGCAGGTCGGCGAGGCGCTCGGTCTGCGCCAGCC
Source organism: Kitasatospora sp. NPDC041917 (assembly GCF_055589745.1). Classification (NCBI taxonomy): domain Bacteria; kingdom Bacillati; phylum Actinomycetota; class Actinomycetes; order Kitasatosporales; family Streptomycetaceae; genus Kitasatospora; species Kitasatospora sp. NPDC041917. The sequence goes on from NZ_JBVJBI010000010.1 coordinate 26,520, forward strand.
CGGCCGAGACCTGGGCGGCGAGCAGCGTCGCGTAGTCGGCGTCGCCCTCGGTGAACCCGGGCATCCCGGCCGACCGGGCGAGGTAGAGCTCGCCCCAGGCCTGGCCGTGCAGCACGATCGGCGCGACCACGCAGCAGGCCCGCCCGCGCCGGCGCAGCGCCGCGGCGCGCTCCTGGCAGTACGCGCCGGCGGTCGGGTGGGCGTGCCCGGCGTGCGGCTCGCTGTTCTCGGCGGTCTGCAGCCAGGCGCGCGGCAGCCGCCCGGTGGTCCAGCGTTCCTCCAGGTACGTGACGATCTCGGGGAAGTCGGCGACCGGGTACGACTCGTCCTCGGGCAGTTCCTCCTCGCCCGGGGCGAGTTCTCCGTGGTTGACCAGGACCCGCAGCCGGCCGGACTCCCGGTCCCAGACCGAGACGGCGGCCATGGTGGCGCCGAGCGCCTCGGTGGCCCGGGTGGCGGCGGCCCGGACGGCCTCCAGCGGGGTGAGCGCGGCGGCCATGTCCTGGGCGAGCTCGACCACGGACTGCAGCCTCAGGTCGGGCAGCGGGTCGGGGTTCCGCGGACGGCCGCAGTCGCAGTCGCGGTCCGTCATGATCGCCTCGCTGCTCACCGGCTCGCCTCGCTCCCTGTGCTCGGTCCTGCCAGACCCCCGCCGACCGGCCGCTTGCACCAAGACTATGGCGGTTTCCTTCGCTTATGCCCCGTTTGCCCGGACGGACCCGCAGCCGACCGTACGGGTTTCAACCGTTCGGCACCCGGAAAGCCGTACCCGCCGCGGGAGAGCCGCACCCATCGCCGGAGAGCGCGCCCACGGACCTCCGCACCGCGGACGGCTTCTCCGCCCCCACGCCTTCCCCGCAGGCGGAGCGCTATTCGCCTTCCCCGCGGGCGGGCCACTGTTCGCCTTCCCCGCGGGCGGGCCACTGTTCGCCTTCCCCGCGGGCGGGCCACTGTTCGCCTTCCCCGCGGGCGGAGCGCTACTCGGCCTTCAGCCGCCGGGTGAGCAGCCACGGCTCGACCAGTCCGAGCCCCCGCACCGGCCGCCGCCACATCGGCTGCAGGTGGAACCGGGCCCCGGCCTCCGGGCCCGGCATCGGCAGCCCGGAGGCGGGCATCCCGACCGCGGCCGACAGCGCCTCGGCCAGGCCCGGCCCCTCCGAGTCGGCCGGGGCGACGCTGCCGTTCTGCTCCAGCGCGGCGGCGAACTCGCCGTCGATCAGCACCGCGTCCTTGGGGGCGATCGAGGTCAGCCGGCTGGCCAGGTTGACGGTGGTGCCGAAGACGTCGCCCATCCGCGAGGTGACCGTGCCGAAGGCCATGCCGACCCGCAGCGGCGGGATGGTGTCGTCCCCGGCCAGCGCCTCGATCAGGCTCAGCGCGATCTCGGCGGCGGTCGCCGGGTCCTCGGAGACGTAGAGGATCTCGTCGCCGAGCGTCTTGATCACCCGGCCGCCCTGGCCGGCGATCAGGTCCGAACAGGTGTTCTCGAAGGTCTCGACCAGCTCGCCGAGCTCCTCCTCCTCCAGCCGCCGGGACAGCCGGGTGAAGCCGACCAGGTCGGCGAAGCCGACGGCGAGCCGTCCGCTGGTGATCTCGTTGTCCTCGGCGGCCTGCACCACCCGGCCGGTGACGGCCGCCAGCTGGCGCCGCCAGACGTACACCAGGAACTGCTCCAGCTCCGGCAGCAGCAGCTCGACCAGCGGGTACGCGACGTCGGCCCGGGTCAGCCCGGGCTCGACGGACTGGGTGAGGTTCTCCAGGAAGGTGTCCATCTGCCAGCCGGCCAGCCGGGCCGTGGTCTGGCCGGTGGAACGGGCCACCTGGATCGCCATCGACTCGCTGAGCAGCCCGGACTCCACCAGGCCGGCCAGGCGCCGCAGCGCGATCACGTCGCCGTCGGTGAGCGCGCGGGACTGGCCGATGTCGGGGAAGCCCATGGCGCGCCAGAACCGGGTGGCCAGCTCCATCGGGACGTCGGCGGCGCGCGCGGCCTGGTACGGGGTGTAGCGGCGCGGCGCGTCCAGGATCAGGCGTTCCAGTTCGAGCGCGACCGTGGGGTCGTTGCTGCCCGCCGTCGCGCCGCTGCTGCCGTCCTCTGCCACCGGTCCGTCCCCGTGCGATCGCCGCACTCGCCTCGTGTCCTACCGGTCCGGGCGCGCCGTCCGCCACCCGGGCGGACAGTGGCGCGCCTCACACCGCTGCCAGGTGGAATGTTCGCACGGAATCGTCGGATCCGGGGCATCAGCCCGGGTCAAGGGGTGGTGAAGACTGCCGTTCAGCGGGCCTCGGGGCGCACGTGGACGACGTCCCCGGCACCGACCGCCCGGCGTACGCCGTCGGGCGTGCGGACCACCAGCCGCCCGTCGCCGTCCACCGCCACCGCCTCGCCGACCAGCTCGCGGTCGCCCGGCAGGTGCACCTTCACCCGGCGGCCGAGCGTGGTGCAGCGGTCCGCGTAGGCGCGCAGCAGGTCGCTGGCGTGCGGGTCGCCCGCGGCGGCCGTCCACTCCCGGTACAGCTCGGCCAGCTCGCGCAGCAGGGCGCGCAGCAGGGTGCCCCGGTCGGTGGTGGAGGCGCCGGCCAGTGCGAGCGAGGCGGCGGCGGGGACGGGCAGTTCCTCCGTGCGCAGCGAGACGTTGAGGCCCATGCCGACCACCACCGCGCCGCCCGACAGCTCGGTGAGGATGCCGCCGAGCTTGCGCTCCGCGCCGTCGATCTCCGTCTGGAGGTCGTTGGGCCACTTCAGGCCGACCTCGACCCCGGCGACCCGGCCGAGCGTGCTGGCCGCGGCCACCCCGGCCAGGATCGGCAGCCAGCCGTACCGCTCGACCGGCACCCCCTCGGGGCGCAGCAGCACGGACAGGAACAGCCCGGAGCGGGGCGAGGCGGTCCACTGCCGGCCCAGCCGGCCGCGGGCGGCACTCTGTGCCTCGGCCACCAGCACCGCGCCCTGGGCGGCGCCCGCCGCGGCCCGGGCGGCGAGGTCGCTGTTGGTGGAGCCGGTCTCGGCGACGACGTCCAGCGAGGTCCACAGGCCGCCCGGGACGAGCAGGTCGTGGCGCAGCGCCTCCTCGTCCAGCGGCGGACGGTCCAGGTCGGTCCAGGGCGACGGTCCGGCGTGGCCGAAGCCGCGCAGTCCGCTGCGGCGGGGGGTCTCGGGTGCGGTCATGGGAAAACCCTAGGACCGATCCGGGACGCAGGCCGCCCCATCGTCCCGCAGAACACCCGTCAACAGAACTGTGTCGATGGTCATGACGCCAGGACGTGCCGCATCGCCCTCCGCGCTGGCTACGCTACCCAGCGGTAGTTCGTAGCGCCGCCCTGCCCTCATGCGCGGGCCCACCACCCGGCCCCGCGCGCACTCGAACAGGTCGCGGCCATGGATCAGGGAGAGCCACCGGATGACCGAGGCGTCGTACGACCCCCACACCACCGCCGGCAAGCTCGCCGACCTGCGGCGAAGGCTGGACGAGGCGGTGCACTCCGGCTCCGCGAAGGCCGTGGAGAAGCAGCACGCCAAGGGCAAGCTGACCGCCCGCGAGCGGGTCGCGGAACTGTTGGACGAGGACTCCTTCGTGGAGTTCGACGAGTTCGCCCGGCACCGCTCGACCAACTTCGGCCAGGAGAAGAACCGGCCGTACGGCGACGGCGTGGTGACCGGCTACGGCACCGTGGACGGCCGCCAGGTCGCCGTGTTCGCCCAGGACTTCACCGTCTTCGGCGGCTCGCTCGGCGAGGTGTTCGGCGAGAAGATCGTCAAGGTGATGGACTTCGCGCTGAAGACCGGCTGCCCGGTCATCGGCATCAACGACTCCGGCGGCGCCCGGATCCAGGAGGGCGTGGTCTCGCTCGGCCTGTACGGCGAGATCTTCCGGCGCAACGTGCACGCCTCCGGCGTCGTCCCGCAGATCTCGCTGATCATGGGCCCCTGCGCGGGCGGCGCGGTGTACTCCCCCGCGATCACCGACTTCGTGGTGATGGCCGACCGGACCTCGCACATGTTCATCACCGGCCCGGACGTGATCAAGACCGTCACCGGCGAGGACGTCGCGATGGAGGAGCTGGGCGGCGCGCGCACCCACAACGCCAAGTCGGGCAACGCGCACTACCTGGCCGCCGACGAGAAGGAGGCGATCGAGTACGTCAAGAGCCTGCTCTCGTACCTGCCCTCCAACAACCTGAGCGACCCGCCGTCCTACCCCGAGCAGGCCGACCTCACGGTCACCGAGGAGGACCTCGAACTCGACACCATCGTGCCGGACTCGGCGAACCAGCCGTACGACATGCGCACGGTGATCGAGCACATCGTCGACGACGGCGAGTTCCTGGAGACCCAGCCGCTGTACGCGGGCAACATCATCACCGGCTTCGGCCGGGTCGAGGGCCAGTCCGTCGGCATCGTCGGCAGCCAGCCGATGGACCTGGCCGGGTGCCTGGACATCAACGCCAGCGAGAAGGCCGCCCGCTTCATCCGCACCTGCGACTCGTTCAACGTCCCGGTGCTGACCTTCGTCGACGTGCCCGGCTTCCTGCCCGGCACCGAGCAGGAGTGGGACGGCATCATCCGGCGCGGCGCCAAGCTGATCTACGCCTACGCCGAGGCCACCGTCCCGCTGATCACCGTGATCACCCGCAAGGCCTTCGGCGGCGCGTACGACGTCATGGGCTCCAAGCACCTGGGCGCCGACCTCAACCTGGCCTGGCCGACCGCGCAGATCGCCGTGATGGGCGCGCAGGGCGCGGTCAACATCCTGCACCGCCGGGAGATCGCCGAGGCCGAGGCGGCCGGCACCGTCGAGGAGAAGCGGGCCGAGCTGATCGCCTCGTACGAGGACACCCTGCTGAACCCGTACCTGGCGGCCGAGCGCGGCTACGTGGACGCGGTGATCGCGCCGAGCGAGACCCGCCGGCACATCGTCCGCGGTCTGCGGGCGCTGCGCGGCAAGCGCGAGGTGCTGCCGCCGAAGAAGCACGGCAACATCCCCCTGTAGGCCCCGTCCCTGTCGGGAGAGAAGCAGCCATGTCCCCGATCCACGTACTGCACGGGCAGCCGACCCCCGAGGAGCTGGCCACCGTCCTGGCGGTGGTCCAGGCCCGGGCCGCCGCCGCGCAGGCCGCCGCCGAGGCGGCGCGCCTGGCCGGTGCCGGCCCGGCGTCCCCCTGGAACGACCGCGCCCGCCTGCACCGCCCCGCCGTCCGCCCCGCCGTGAACGCCTGGCGGACCTCGGGCTGGGCGCACTGACACCCGCCGTGCGGAGCGGGCGACCGGCCCCGCCGGCCGCCCGCTCCGCGTGTTCCCGGGCGCCCGCTCCGCCCGGAACCTGAGTACGGATACTCAGGCGCCCGCGCCCCGCGCGGCGCACTCTGGACGGGTGCTCTGGTCAGATCCCCGTGACGAGCCCTCGCCCGAGGCCCGTCGGATGCAGGAGCGGATGCAGCGGGCCGGCAAGGTGATCGCCGTCCTGGTGCTGGTCGGCGCCGTGCTGATGATGCTCTCCCAGCCCTTCACCTGAACCGTTCACCCGAACGGCGGATAGGAGCACCCCCTACCCTGGTGGGCATGACCGACCAGCGCGCCCTCGTCCTCGCCTCCGCCTCCCCCGCCCGCCTCGGGCTGCTGCGCCAGGCGGGCCTCGACCCGCGCGTGGTGGTCAGCGGCGTCGACGAGGACGCGATCACCGCCGCCACCCCCGCCGAACTCGCGCTCGTGCTGGCCGAGGCCAAGGCGAAGGCCGTCGCCGCCGAACTCGCCGACGGCGAGCTGGTGATCGGCTGCGACTCCGTCCTGGAACTGGACGGCCGGGCCCTCGGCAAGCCCGCCGACGCCGCCGAGGCGCTGGCCCGCTGGCAGTCGATGCGCGGGCGCGCCGGCGTGCTGCGCACCGGCCACTGCGTGATCGACACCACGACCGGCCGGCAGTCCTCGGCCACCGCCTCCACCACCGTCCGCTTCGGCACCCCGGACGACGCCGAGGTCGCCGCGTACGTGGCCTCGGGCGAACCGCTGCACGTGGCCGGGGCGTTCACCCTGGACGGCCGCTCGGCGCCGTTCATCGACGGCATCGACGGCGATCCGGGCAACGTCATCGGCCTCTCCCTGCCGCTGCTGCGCCGGCTGCTCGCCGACCTGGGCGTGCGCATCACCGATCTGTGGGCCGACTGACCTGCCGCACCGCGCCCCTGTCGCCCTAAGCTGACCGGCGTCCGAACGGGGAGGGGCGCGGAAGATGACCGACAGCGTGCTCAACGTGGTGCTCGGCCTGGTGGCCAGTGCGATCAGCGCTGTCCTCGGCTGGCTGGCCCAGGTGCTGCGGCGGCGCCGCAAGGTCGAACGGGTGCGGGCGTTCTTCGGGCTGCCGAGCGGCAGCGAGTGCCTGATCGTGGTGCCGCGCAGCATCGGGACGGGCTCGCACGCGCACACCGTGACCCGGCGCGACGCCTACGCGCTGATGTGGCTGGCCGGGCTGGTCGAGGAGTGCGGGGCGCGTCCCGAACTGGTCGCCCACGACGCCGCGCACCGCGGCCTGGGCGCCAAGACCGAGCTGTGCCTGGGCGGTCCGGTCAGCAACGAGCGGATGGCCGCGCACCTGGCCTGGGCCCTGCCCGGCGTGCTCGTCACCTCCGGGCCGGGTCCCGGCAGCAACGTGATCGTGGTGGGCGAGCGCGACTACACCGCCGACCGCGACCAGGCGCACGCCCTGCTCGCCCGGATCTCCACCCCGGACGGCGGCCGCCCGGTGTTCCTGGTCGCCGGCCAGACCGGCGTCGCCAACCAGGCCGGGGTGCGCCACCTGGTCGCGCACCACCGCGAACTCGCCCGGAGGTACGGGCAGGACGGCACCTTCGCGCTCGTCCTGCGGGTGGTCAATCCGGAGGCGTACGGGCCGGACATGGTCGAGGTGGCGGCCGACGTGACGGCCGAGGCGCTGCAACGGCCAGGCGCCCGCTCAGGCGCCGCTTGAGCGGTCCGCGCGAGACTGTGGCCGATGCCACCTCCCCGCCACGCCGCCGGCCGGTCACCCGCCGTGGCCCCGCCCGATCCGGGGGGACCGGCGCCGACCTGCGGCGTCGTCCGCAGGGCCGCGGAAGGGGCCGGAAAAGCCATCACCGAGCGTGTGGGATAGTTCACAACCCGGGGCTACTCGCCGGTACTGCCCAGGAATCCATAAACTCAACGAGGTTCAAGAAGGGAGCCACAGTGCGCAAGGTGCTCATCGCCAACCGCGGGGAAATCGCCGTCCGCGTCGCCAGGGCCTGCTCGGACGCCGGTATCGCCAGCGTCGCCGTCTACGCCGAGCCGGACCGGGATGCGCTGCACGTCCGCGCGGCCGACGAGGCTTACGCGCTGGGCGGTGACACCCCCGCTACCAGCTACCTGGACATCGCCAAGGTCCTCAGGGCGGCCGCCGACTCCGGCGCCGACGCCGTCCACCCCGGCTACGGGTTCCTGTCGGAGAACGCCGACTTCGCCCAGGCCGTCCTCGACGCGGGTCTGATCTGGATCGGCCCGCCGCCGCAGGCCATCCGCGACCTCGGCGACAAGGTGACCGCCCGGCACGTCGCCCAGCGGGCCGGTGCCCCGCTGGTGGCCGGCACGCCGGACCCGGTCTCGGGCGCCGACGAGGTCGTCGTCTTCGCCCGGGAGCACGGCCTGCCGGTCGCCATCAAGGCGGCCTTCGGCGGTGGCGGCCGCGGCCTCAAGGTCGCCCGCACGCTGGAGGAGATCCCCGAGCTGTACGAGTCCGCGGTGCGCGAGGCCGTCGCCGCCTTCGGCCGCGGCGAGTGCTTCGTCGAGCGCTACCTGGACAACCCGCGGCACGTGGAGACCCAGTGCCTGGCCGACAAGCACGGCAACGTGGTGGTCGTCTCCACCCGTGACTGCTCGCTGCAGCGCCGCCACCAGAAGCTCGTCGAGGAGGCGCCCGCGCCGTTCCTGACCGCCGAGCAGAACGCCGAGCTGTACCGGGCGTCCAAGGCCATCCTGAAGGAGGCCGGCTACGAGGGCGCCGGGACCTGCGAGTTCCTGGTCGCCCTGGACGGCACGATCTCCTTCCTGGAGGTCAACACCCGTCTCCAGGTGGAGCACCCGGTCACCGAGGAGGTCACCGGCCTCGACCTGGTCCGCGAGATGTTCCGGATCGCCGACGGCGAGGAGCTCGGCTACGGCGACCCCGAGGTGCGCGGCCACTCCTTCGAGTTCCGCATCAACGGCGAGGACCCGGGCCGCAACTTCCTGCCCGCGCCCGGCACCGTGACGCTGTTCGCCCCGCCGTCCGGCCCGGGCGTGCGCCTGGACTCCGGCGTGGAGACCGGCTCGGTCATCGGCCCGGCCTGGGACTCGCTGCTGGCCAAGCTGGTCGTCACCGGCCGCGACCGCAAGCAGGCCCTGGAGCGGGCCCGCCGCGCGCTGGCCGAGTTCAAGGTGGAGGGCATGGCCACCGCCATCCCGTTCCACCGGGCGGCCGTCGTCGACCCGGCGTTCGCGCCGGAGGTGCACGGCAGCGACGAGCCGTTCAAGGTCTTCACCCGGTGGATCGAGACCGAGTTCGACAACACCATCCCGCCGTTCGCCGGCGCGGCCGGTGACGGCGAGGAGGCCGAGACCCGGGAGACCGTGGTGGTCGAGGTCGGCGGCAAGCGGATCGAGGTCTCGCTGCCGTCCTCGCTGGGCGTCGCGACGGCCCCGGCGGCCGGTGCGGCGGGTGCCGCCAAGGCCAAGCGCCGGGTGGGCGCCAAGAAGGCCGGTTCGGCCGTCAGCGGCGACACCCTGGCCTCGCCGATGCAGGGCACCATCGTCAAGGTCGCCGTGGAGGAGGGCCAGGTCGTCGCCGAGGGCGAGCTGATCGTGGTCCTGGAGGCGATGAAGATGGAGCAGCCGCTGAACGCCCACAAGGCGGGCACCGTCTCCGGTCTCAAGGCCGAGGTGGGCGCGAGCGTCAGCAGCGGCGCCGCGCTCTGCGAGATCAAGGACTGACGCCGCCGCGGGAGGCACCGTCCCCCGGACCGGTCCGTACGCCCATCGGGGGCGTGCGGACCGGTCGCGTTTCCGGGGTCCGCCGGTCGCGTCCCGCGGACTCCCCGCGGGCTCAGCGCCCGCGCGGCAGCCCCAGCTCGGCCAGCCGGGTCGGCATGCCGCCCGGGCCGACCGGTCCGCCGTGCGCGCCGGGGCGGCGCTGGCCGGGCAGCGGGGCGCCGCCGGGGGGCGGGCCGCCGCGGCGGGCCATCGGGCCGGGCTGGGTCTGGTGCACCGGGCCGCTGCCGGTGCCGTGCACCGGGGCGTCGCCGCTCGGGCCCGCGCCCAGCGGGGCCAGGTCGACCTGCACCCCGCAGTCGGCGAGCGCGTCCAGTTCGCGGACGGTGGCGTCGTCCGCGGTGGCCTGCTCGTCGGTGACCAGCCGGGTGATGGTGTCGGTGGCGACGGTCTGGAACATGCCGGCCGCGCCGAGCTTGGTGTGGTCGGCGAGGACGATCACCTCGGCGGCCGCCAGCACCATGGCCCGGTCCACGCTCGCGGACAGCATGTTCGCCGTCGACAGCCCGCGCTCGGCCGTCAGCCCGCTGCCGGAGATGAAGGCCTTGGTGACCCTCAGCCCCTGCAGGGACTGCTCCGCGCCGCTGCCCACCAGCGCGTAGTTGGAGCCGCGCAGGGTGCCGCCGGTCATCACCACTTCGACCCGGTTGGCGTGCGCCAGCGCCTGGGCGACCAGCAGCGAGTTGGTGACCACCGTCAGCCCGGGCACCCGGGCCAGTCTGCGGGCCAGCTCCTGGGTGGTGGTGCCGGCGCCGACCACCACCGCGTCGCCCTCCTCCACCAGGCCGGCGGCGAGGTCCGCGATGGCGCTCTTCTCCGCCGCGGACAGGTGGGTCTTCTGCGGGTATCCGGGTTCGCGGCTGAAGCCGCCGGGGAGCACCGCGCCGCCGTGCCGGCGGTCGAGGAGCCCTTCTGCCTCCAGCGCCCGCACGTCACGGCGCACGGTCACTTCGGAGGTCTGGACGACGCGGGCCAATTCCCGGAGCGAGACGGCTCCGTTGGCGCGCACCATTTCGAGGATCAACTGGCGACGTTCTGCTGCAAACACAGAACCGACGGTAACCTGCGTGACCGTCTGCTTTCAGGCGTTTGCAGCTAGTAGCGGGAATTGCTCACGCACGAGCGGCGCGTGACCGTAGAATACGCGCCGCCCATGCCCCCGGAACCGCGCCCGCCGTCCGGGTGACGGCCATGCCCGCGCGAAGGGCGGCCGCCGATCGGCGGCCGCCCTCAACTGTGCGCCGGACGCTCAGGATTCGCCGTCGGCCCGCTTGCGGATGTGCAGCTGCCGGGCGGCCTCGGCGGTCGAACCGGAGACGGACGGGTAGACGGTGAAGGCGCTGGCCACCTGTTCGACCGTCAGATTGGCGTCCACCGCGAGCGAGATCGAGTGGATCAGCTCGCTGGCCCGCGGGGCGACGACCACGCCGCCGACCACGATGCCGGTGCCCGGGCGGCAGAACAGCTTCACGAAGCCGTCCCGGATGCCCTGCATCTTCGCCCGCGGGTTGCCGCGCAGCGGGAGCTTGACCACGACGGCGTCCATCTTGCCGCACTCCACGTCGGCCGCCGTGTAGCCGACGGTGGCGATCTCCGGGTCGGTGAAGACGTTGGAGGCCACGGTCTTGAGGTTCAGCGGCTGCACCGCGTCGCCGAGCGCGTGGTACATCGCGATCCGGCCCTGCATGGCCGCCACCGAGGCGAGCATGAAGACGCCGGTGCAGTCACCGGCCGCGTACACGCCGGGGGCGCTGGTGCGGGAGACCCGGTCGACCTGGATCTGGCCCCAGTCGTTGAGCTTGACCCCGGCCTCCTCCAGCCCCATCTCGGAGGTGTTGGGGATCGAGCCGACCGCCATCAGGCAGTGGGTGCCCTCGATCACCTTGCCGTCGGCCAGCATGACCTCGACCCGGTCGCCGATCCGCTTGACGCTCTCGGCGCGCGAGCGACCCATCACGTTCATGCCGCGGCGGCGGAAGACGTCCTCCAGCACCTCGGCGGCGTCCGGGTCCTCGCCCGGCAGCACCCGGTCGCGGCTGGAGACCAGGGTCACCTTGGAGCCGAGCGCCTGGTAGGCGCCGGCGAACTCGGCGCCGGTCACGCCGGAGCCGACCACGATCAGCTCGCGGGGCAGCTCCTCCAGGTCGTACACCTGGGTCCAGGTGAGGATCCGCTCGCCGTCCGGCTGGGCGTCCGGCAGCTCGCGCGGGTGGGCGCCGGTGGCGATCAGCACGGCGTCGGCGCGCAGCGACTGCACGGTGCCGTCGGGCGCGTCCACCAGCACCTCGCGGGAGCCGTCCGCGGCCTGCCCACCGGCGCCGAGCCGGCCGCGGCCGCGCAGCACGGTGACGCCGGCCCGGGTGACGGACTGGGTGATGTCGTGGGACTGCGCGATGGCCAGGCGCTTCACACGGCGGTTGACCTTGCCCAGGTCCACGCCGATGACCCGGGCCGCCTGCTCGACCGGCGGAGTGTCGTCCGCGACCAGGATGCCCAGCTCCTCGTACGAGCTGTCGAAGGTGGTCATCACCTCCGCGGTCGCGATCAGGGTCTTCGACGGAACGCAGTCCGTGAGCACCGCCGATCCGCCCAGACCGTCGCGGTCGACGACGGTCACCTCCGCGCCGAGCTGAGCGGCCACCAGCGCCGCCTCGTAGCCGCCGGGTCCGCCACCGATGATCACGATCCGAGTCACGCTCCCCATTGTCCCGCACGCCGGGACGGCCGCCACGCCGGGGTCCGGGCTCCCGTACGTTCGTCCAGTAGCCCCGGCCCGCCCGCCGCCCGGGCTACGCTGGCCCCCATGCCCCTTTACGCCGCGTATGCCACCAACCTCGATGCCCGGCAGATGACCCGCCGAGCCCCGCACTCCCCGCTGCGCGGCACGGGGTGGCTAGCCGGTTGGCGGCTCACCTTCGGCGGCGAGCAGCTCGGCTGGGAAGGCTCGCTGGCCACCGTGGTCGAGGACGAGAAGGACCAGGTCTTCGTCTCGCTGTACGACGTCGCGCCCATGGACGAGGAGGGCCTGGACCGCTGGGAGGGCGTCCAGCTCGGCATCTACCGCAAGATCAAGCTGCGCGCGCAGACCCTGGACGGGGACATCCCGGTCTGGACGTACGTGCTCAACGACTACGAGGGCGGCCTGCCCGCGGCCCGCTACCTCGGCCTGATCGCCGACGCCGCGGAGAGCGCCGGCGCCCCGCACGACTACGTGATGGACCTGCGCCGCCGCCCCTGCTGAGGGATTCCCGGGGCTCCGTGCGCCTGCGGGCCGCACGCCGGGCGTGCGGGTACGGAGGGTGCGGAGCGCCGTCTGTGGGGGAACCGACGAACCGGGCGGCCCGGAACCACCGCCGAGCTGTGTTTTCGGGTCATCCGGGTAACGATCCGGCATGCCGCGGCGGAATTTCTACGCGCGTAGCCGATTCCCGTCTATCCTCGGACCCGTGAACGCTTCTCCTCAGTCGGTCGTCTCCGCCGACCCCTACGCCGCCGCCCAGGCCGCCGCCGAGCGCCTGCGCGAGCTGACCGGTGCCGAGCGGCACGACGTCGCCCTGGTGATGGGCTCCGGCTGGGTGCCGGCCGCCGACGCCCTGGGCGAGACCGTGGCCGAGTTCCCGGTCACCGAGCTCCCTGGCTTCCCCGCCCCCGCCGTCGCCGGCCACGCCGGCACGATCCGCTCGGTGAAGATCGGCGACAAGCGCGCCCTGATCTTCCTCGGCCGCAACCACTACTACGAGGGCCACGGCGTCGCCACCGTCGTCCACGGCGTGCGCACCGCCGCCGCGGCCGGCTGCGGCATCATCGTGCTGACCAACGGCTGCGGCGGTCTGCGCCAGGGCTGGACCCCGGGCCAGCCGGTCCTGATCAGCGACCACATCAACCTGACCGCGGACTCCCCGATCGTCGGCGCCAACTTCGTCGACCTCACCGACCTGTACTCCAAGCGCCTGCGCGCGCTCTGCCGCGAGGTCGACCCGTCCCTGGACGAGGCCGTCTACGTCCAGTTCCGCGGCCCGCACTACGAGACCCCGGCCGAGGTCAACATGGCCCGGGTGATCGGCGGCGAGCTGGTCGGCATGTCCACCACCCTGGAGGCCATCGCCGCCCGCGAGGCCGGCGCCGAGGTGCTCGGCATCTCCCTGGTCACCAACCTGGCCGCCGGCATGACCGGCGAGCCGCTCAACCACGCCGAGGTGCTGGAGGCCGGCAAGGCCTCCGCCGAGCGCATGGGCGAACTGCTGGCGAAGGTCCTTGAGCGGATCTGACGCCCACCAGGCGCAGAATCATGACCGACGGGGCCCACGGGCGGCGTGATCCGCTGATCACGCCCTCCCGTGGGCCCCGTCCGCATGCGCGACCCCTTTCCTTGCGGAACCCTCCGGTCACAGCGGAAACCCTCCTCCCGATCAACCGCGGAACCTCCGGCCGACACACCGACGCACTTCCCGATGGAGCTGGCATGACGCAGGCACTCAACCCCGATCTCCTCGCCCGGGCCCGGACCTGGCTGGCCGAGGACCCCGACCCGCAGACCCGCGAGGAGCTCGCCGCGCTGCTGGCCCTGGCCGAGGGCCCGGAGGCCGAGACCGACGCCAAGCTCGCCTGGTCGGACCTCTCCGAGCGGTTCTCCGACCGGCTCCAGTTCGGCACCGCCGGCCTGCGCGGCGAACTCGGCGCCGGCCCGATGCGGATGAACCGCGCCGTGGTGATCCGGGCCGCCGCCGGCCTGGTCGCCTACGTCAAGCAGCAGGGCCTGGGCGACCTGGTCGTCATCGGCTACGACGCCCGCCACAAGTCCTACGACTTCGCCCGCGACACCGCCGCCGTGGTGGTCGGCGCCGGCCTGCGCGCCGCGCTGCTGCCGCGCCCGCTGCCGACCCCGGTGCTCGCCTTCGCCGTCCGCCACCTGGGCGCGGCCGCCGGCGTCACCGTCACCGCCAGCCACAACCCGCCGCAGGACAACGGCTACAAGGTCTACCTGGGCGACGGCTCGCAGATCGTCCCGCCGGCCGACGCCGGGATCGCCGCCGAGATCGACGCGATCGGCTCGCTGGACGAGGTCCCGCGCGCCGAGGAGGGCTGGGAGGTGCTCGGCGAGGAGGTCGTCGAGGCCTACCTGACCCGGGCCGTCTCCATCGTCGACGAGCACGGCCCGCGCGACCTGGAGGTGGTCTACACCCCGATGCACGGCGTCGGCCGTGACACCCTGGTCGCCGCGTTCCGCCGGGCGGGCTTCCCCGCGCCCACCGTGGTCGCCGAGCAGGCCGAGCCCGACCCGGACTTCCCGACCGTGGCCTTCCCCAACCCGGAGGAGCCGGGGGCGATGGACCTCGCCTTCCGCACCGCCGCCACCGTCGGCCCGGACATCGTGATCGCCAACGACCCGGACGCCGACCGCTGCGCGGTGGCCGTCCCCGCCAACGGCAACGCGGCCGGCGGCGGCGCCGGCGCGGCCGGCTGGCGGATGCTGCGCGGCGACGAGGTCGGCGCGCTGCTCGGCTCGGCCCTGGTCGCGAAGAAGGCCGAGGGCACCTTCGCCACCACCATCGTCTCCGCCACCCTGCTCGGCCGGATCGCCGAGGCGGCGGGGCTGGGCTACGCCGAGACCCTGACCGGCTTCAAGTGGCTCTCCCGCGCCGAGGGCCTGCGCTACGGCTACGAGGAGGCGCTCGGCTACTGCGTCGACCCGCAGGGCGTCCGGGACAAGGACGGCATCACCGCCGCCCTGCTGGTCGCCGAGCTGGCCGCCACGCTCAAGAAGTCCGGCCGCACCCTCGCCGACCTGCTGGACGACCTGGCGCTGGAGCACGGCCTGCACGCCACCGACCAGCTCTCCGTCCGGGTCAAGGACCTCACGCTGATCGCCGACGCCATGCGCCGGCTGCGCGAGCAGCCGCCGACCGTCCTGGCCGGTCTGCGGGTCACCCGCGCCGACGACCTGTCGGCCGGCTCCGCGGACCTGCCGCCCACCGACGGGCTGCGCTACTACCTGGCCGGCGAGGGCGTCCGCTCCGCCCGCATCGTGGTCCGCCCCTCGGGCACCGAGCCCAAGCTCAAGTGCTACCTGGAGGTCGTCCTCCCGGTCGCCTCCGCGGCCGACCTCGGTCCCGCCCGCGAGCGTGCCGCCGCCCTCCTCGCCACCGTCAAGCACGACCTCGCCGAGGCCGCCGGCATCACCGCCTGACGTCCGCGCACACGTGAAGGGGCCCGCCGGTCGTGACCGGCGGGCCCCTTCGTGCGGTCGGCGGGGTCAGACCGCGATGACGGTGATCAGCGCGATCAGGCCGGCCAGGGTGGGGGCGATGACCCACCAGCACCAGCGGACCTCGACCGGGCCGGTGGCGGAGGGTCGGGCGGCGTTGCGCTCGGCCGTCTCCTGGAGGACGGCGGTGACCTGGTCGGACCAGGCGCGGGTGGGGTCGGGCGAGCCCTGGACGACCGGGTTGGTCCGCTTGGCCATGCCCAGCCCCAGGCCAGTCCTGGAGGCGTGCTCGGCGGCGCTGGGGCTCTGCGCCCGGGTGGCCCGCTTGCGCTGCCGCAGCGACACCGGCACGGCCCAGAGCTGGAACTTCTTCCCGCCGGCGAGCAGCTCGACCGAGTACCCGGCGCGCAGCGCGTCCACCGAGGCCCACGGCGCGACGACGGTCCGCCACGGGTTGCGCACCACCAGCCGGTCGCGGCCGGCCGTCACGGCCGGGCGCAGCGTGTACGCGATCACCGGGAAGGCGAACACCGGCACCGCCGCGAGCGAGACGTACGGGGTCTTCCCGGTCCCGCTCACCACCGCGTCGCCGATCAGCCAGGCCGCCACGACCAGCAGCAGCACTCCGGAGATCACACCGGGGACAGAGCGGTACACGCGGTCGGCGTACTCGGGCTCCCCGTCGGGGGCGGCGGGGCCCTGGTGGGGCTTGCCGTCGGAATCGGTCATGACGTCGATTCTGCCCCATGCCCCTCACCCCGAGGTCTCGGTCCGGCCACGAATGGCGAGCGCCCTAGCGGTTTGCTACGCGCGTAGATATGCTGCCCTGGTGACTATGTCCACTGTTGCAGCCAATGCCCCCGGCGTTGCGGGCAGCGGCCTTCAGGACGTTGCGGCGTCCGAGGCCTCGCTCCGCCGATTCCTGCACGGCCTGCCCGGCGTCGACCAGGTCGGCCTGGAGGCGCGTGCCGCCGCTCTCGGTACCCGCTCGATCAAGACCACGGCGAAGGCGTACGCCATCGACCTGGCGATCTCGATGATCGACCTGACCACGCTGGAGGGCGCGGACACGGTCGGCAAGGTGCGCGCGCTGTGCGCCAAGGGCAGGACTCCCGACCCGACCGACCCGAACACCCCCCGCGTCGCCGCCATCTGTGTCTATCCGGACATGGTCGCCACCGCGAAGGCCGCCCTGAAGGGCACCGACATCCAGGTCGCCTCGGTGGCCACCGCCTTCCCGGCCGGCCGCGCCGCCCTCCCGGTCAAGCTCGCCGACACCGCCGACGCGGTGGCCGCGGGCGCCGACGAGATCGACATGGTGATCGACCGCGGCGCCTTCCTCTCCGGCCGCTACCTCGACGTCTTCCACGAGATCACGGCCGTCAAGGAGGCGTGCGAGCGCCCCGACGGCAGCTCCGCCCACCTCAAGGTGATCTTCGAGACCGGCGAGCTCCAGACCTACGACAACGTCCGCCGGGTCTCCTGGCTGGCGATGCTGGCCGGCGCCGACTTCATCAAGACCTCCACCGGCAAGGTCGCCGTCAACGCGACCCCGCCGGTCACCCTGCTGATGCTGGAGGCGGTCCGCGACTTCCGCGCGGCCACCGGCGTCCAGGTCGGCGTCAAGCCCGCCGGCGGCATCCGCACCACCAAGGACGCCATGAAGTACCTGGTGATGGTCAACGAGACCCTCGGCGACGACTGGCTGACCCCGCACTGGTTCCGCTTCGGCGCCTCCAGCCTGCTCAACGACCTGCTGATGCAGCGCCAGAAGCTGGCCACCGGCCGCTACTCCGGCCCCGACTACGTGACGGTGGACTGATCACCATGGCCAAGAAGAAGAACACCGAGGAGCCCGTGGCCAAGCCCGCCGGCGGCCTCTTCGCCTACGCCCCGGCCCCGGAGTCCCCCGCCGCCGCGGGCGACATCGCCACCTCCTACGGCCACTTCATCGGCGGCGAGTTCGTCGACTCCTCCGGCAACGAGGCCCTGAAGACGGTCAACCCGGCCACCGAGCAGGTGCTCGCCGAGTTCGCCCAGGGCACCGAGGAGGACGTGGACCGCGCGGTCGCCGCCGCCCGCAAGGCCTTCGCCGGCTGGTCGGCGCTGCCCGGCAGCGAGCGCGCCAAGTACCTGTTCCGGATCGCCCGGATCATCCAGGAGCGCAGCCGCGAGCTGGCCGTGCTGGAGTCGATCGACAACGGCAAGCCGATCCGCGAGACCCGCGACGTCGACCTGCCGCTCGTCGCCGCCCACTTCTTCTACTACGCGGGCTGGGCGGACAAGCTGGACTTCGCCGGCTTCGGCCCGAACCCGAAGCCGCTGGGCGTGGCCGGCCAGGTCATCCCGTGGAACTTCCCGCTGCTGATGCTGGCGTGGAAGATCGCGCCCGCGCTGGCGACCGGCAACACGGTCGTCCTGAAGCCGGCCGAGACCACCCCGCTGACCGCGCTGCGCTTCGCCGAGATCTGCCGCCAGGCCGGTCTGCCGAAGGGCGTCGTCAACATCGTCACCGGTGACGGCCGCACCGGCGCCGCGCTGACCTCCCACCCGGACGTCAACAAGGTCGCGTTCACCGGCTCCACCCCGGTCGGCCGCGCCATCGCCAAGCAGCTGGCCGGCACCCGCAAGAAGCTCTCGCTGGAGCTGGGCGGCAAGGCCGCGAACATCGTCTTCGACGACGCGCCGATCGACCAGGCGGTCGAGGGCATCGTCAACGGCATCTTCTTCAACCAGGGCCACGTCTGCTGCGCGGGTTCGCGCCTGCTGGTCCAGGAGTCGATCCAGGACGAGCTGCTGGACGCCCTGAAGCGCCGGATGGCCACCCTGCGGGTCGGCGACCCGCTGGACAAGAACACCGACATCGGCGCCATCAACTCGGCCGAGCAGCTGGCCCGGATCACCGCGCTGACCGAGGCCGGCGAGGCCGAGGGCGCCGAGCGCTGGTCTCCGGCGTGCGAACTCCCGGGCACCGGCTTCTGGTTCAAGCCGACCCTGTTCACCGGCGTGAGCCAGGCCCACCGGATCGCCCAGGAGGAGATCTTCGGCCCGGTCCTGTCGGTGCTGACCTTCCGCACCCCCGCCGAGGCGGTCGAGAAGGCCAACAACACCCCGTTCGGCCTCTCCGCCGGCATCTGGACGGAGAAGGGCTCGCGCATCCTCTGGATGGCCAACCGGCTCCGGGCCGGCGTGGTCTGGGCCAACACCTTCAACAAGTTCGACCCCACCTCGCCGTTCGGCGGATACAAGGAGTCGGGCTACGGCCGCGAGGGTGGCCGCCACGGTCTGGAGCCCTACCTGAATGTCGAGGCCTGAGATGTCTGACACGACCTTCCAGCGTCTTGACGTCCTCAAGACCTACAAGCTGTACGTCGGCGGGAAGTTCCCGCGCTCCGAGAGCGGGCGGGTGTACGAGGTGACCGACGCAAAGGGCGAGTGGCTCGCCAACGTCCCGCTGGGCACCCGCAAGGACGCCCGCGACGCCGTCGTGGCCGCCCGCAAGGCGGTCAAGGGCTGGTCCGGCACCACCGCGTACAACCGCGGCCAGGTGCTGTACCGGGTGGCCGAGATGCTCCAGGGCCGGCGCGAGCAGTTCGCCGCCGAGGTGGCCGTCTCCGAAGGCATCGGCCCGAAGAAGGCCGCCGCACTGGTGGACGCCGCGATCGACCGCTGGGTCTGGTACGCGGGCTGGACCGACAAGGTCGCCCAGATCGCGGGCGGCGCCAACCCGGTCGCCGGGCCGTTCTTCAACCTCTCCACCCCGGAGCCGACCGGCGTGGTCGGGATCGTCGCCCCGCAGGCCGGGTACGGGCACTCGCTGCTCGGCCTGGTCTCGGTGATCGCCCCGGCGATCGCCACCGGCAACACGGTCGTGGTCGCGGCCGCCGCGGACGCCCCGCTGCCCGCGCTGTCGCTGGGCGAGGTGCTGGCCACCTCGGACGTCCCGGGCGGCGTGGTCAACATCGTCTCGGGCCGGACGGCGGACATCGCCCCCACCCTGGCCTCGCACCAGGACGTCAACGCGCTGGACCTCACCGGGGCCATCGCCGTCGACGGTCCCGGCGCGCCGCAGCCGCTGGAAGCGGCCGCCGCGGATACCCTGAAGAGGGTAGTCCGTCCGGTGCTGGACCCGTTCGCCCAGGACTGGACCAATGCGCCCGGTACGGACCGGCTACTCTCGTTCCTGGAGACGAAGACGGTCTGGCACCCGATGGGGATCTGACCTCCCCGCTCCGCGTAACAACTCCACAAGCTGGCCGTCCCCAGTGCCCTCACCCCCCCAGGGCCCGGACGGTCATTGGACGGACCCGCGCCTCTCCCCCCCTGGCGCGGGTCCGTCGGCGTTCCCGCGACTTTCGTCGCCGCCCGGGCCGACTTTCGGGGCTTCCCGTCCGTACGCGTCCGGACCATGATCGTCGGGACGGAACCGGCCGAGGGGGCGCGATGGAAGAACTGGGCGAGCTGATGGCACTCGTCACGGACGGCGTGCTGCGCCGGTGGCGGGTGGCCCGGGCCCGCCGCCGGCTGGCCGCCGGGAAGGCGGTGCGGCTGCCCTGCTCGGCCCGCTCCGACCGGCCCGGCCGACGGCCCGGCTACGTCAACGGGACGCTGGGGATCACCCCCGGAGCCGCCACCGCGAGCTTCCGCGCGCGCGGCGCCGACCCGCTCGACCTGCCCGTCGGGGGCACCTTCCACGAACCCGAGCCCGACACCTGGCACGACCAGGACTGGGCCGCCACCGCGTACCGGCCGCCCGGCGGCGGGGAGCCGGTGTACCTCCAGGTGGACAGCCGCTGCCTGCCGATGGTCCGGTCCGCCCTGGCCGGCCCGAAGCCGCGGCAGAAGGTCTGAGCCGACCGGTTTCGGCAACCGGCCGGGATGCGTCAGACTGATGTCCCGTGAGTGACTCCCCCATGAACCCCGCACCGACCGGGCATGCCCGGGTGATCCTGCTCTCCGGGCCCTCCGGGTCGGGGAAGTCCTCGCTGGCCGAGCGCAGCGGCCTGCCGGTGCTCCAGCTCGACGACTTCTACAAGGACGGGGACGACCCGACCCTGCCGCGGCTGCCGGACGGCGCCGTCGACTGGGACTCCCCGCTGGCCTGGCACCGCGACCAGGCCGTCGCCGCGATCCGCGCCCTGCACGAGCACGGGCGCACGGACGTCCCGGTGTACTCGATCCCGGACAACGGCCGGATCGGCACCCGCGGCCTGGAGCTGGGCGGGGCGGGCGCGTTCATCGCGGAAGGCATATTCGCCGCCGAGATCACCGCCGAGTGCGCCGACCAGGGCCTGCTGGGCGACGCCCTGTGCCTGCGCAACGGCGCGCTCACCACGGCCTGGCGCCGGCTGCGCCGGGACGTCCGGGAGGGCCGCAAGTCGCTGCCGGTGCTGCTGCGCCGGGGCCTGCGGCTGATGCGGGCCGAGCGGTCCATCGTCGGGCGGCAGGTCGCGCTCGGCTCGTACGCGTGCGCCGGCCCGGAGGCCGAGCGGCGGATCCGCGCCGCGGCCCGGACCACCGAGCTCTCCGCGGCCTGAACCCCGGGGCCGGATCCCGCGGCCCGGACCGGCCCCGCGCCGCGGGGCCGTGACACCCAGGACATGACGAAGGCCCGGTGCGTCTCCCCCGCACCGGGCCCTTCGCCTTCCCCGAACGGTCCTCGGCTCCCCCACGGGCGTGCTCCCCCGAGCCGCTGCCCCCGGACCGTGACCGTCCGCTTCCCGTCCCCCGACGGGAGTCCTCGTTACGCGACCAGCTCGCCGAACGCCCGGACGGTGTCGCCCGACTTGTTCAGGTGCTCGTCCTCGCGCAGCCGGCGCAGGGCGCGCCAGATGCTGCTCTTGACCGTGCCGACGCTGATCCCCAGCACGTCGGCGATCTCCGGGTCGGTCTTGCCCTCGTAGTACCGCAGCACCAGCATGGTGCGCTGGTTCTCCGGCAGCTTCGCCAGCGCCTGCCAGAGCACGGTGCGCAGCTCGGTGCCGCCCATCGCGTCGGTGTCGCCGGCCGTCTCCGGCAGCTCCTCGGTCGGGTACTCGTTGACCTTGCGGCGCCGCCAGGCGGAGATGTGCAGGTTGGTCATGGTGCGGCGGAGGTACCCGCCGACCGCGGCCTTGTCGGTGATCCGGCCCCAGGCCCGGTAGGTGCTGAAGAGCGCGCTCTGCAGCAGGTCCTCGGCCTCGTAGCGGTCACCGGTCAGGTGGTAGGCCGTGGCGTACAGGGAGGCGCGGCGCTCGCGCACGTACGCGGTGAACTCCGTGATGTGGTCCTCCGCGACGGCCGGGTGCTCCCCCTGCGCGCCTCCCTGTCCCGCCTCGGTGGTGCGGGCCGCGGCGGGGTTCAGCCGCAGCAGCGTCGCACCGGCGGCCTCACGACCGGTCGGCTCCCCCGAACCGACCGTCCGCAGACCGTTCCCCCCGGTCCCCCGGTTACCCCCCGGGGCGTCCTTGCCCTCGACGCGGACGGGGAGGATCCCCCGCAGCGTGAGGGTGCTGGCGGAGTCGGCCGAACTCCCCAGACGGCCGATCCCGTACAGCTCCCCCGTCCTGCCGCCGCCGCTCACCCGACGGGCGCCAGGGTTTCCACCGGTGCTGTGCGCGCACCCCCGCACGGTCACGGCACCGGAGTTCTCGTCGGTCCTGACCTCGTACCGGGTCCGGTGGGACGTGGCTGACGAACGCGCGGTGCGGACAGCCGGGTTGGTCCGGGTCTGAAGCATGGCGTTCATCGTGCGCCCCCTGGGTCGGTACGAGCGGTTCCGGTAGCCGCCCTTCAGCCGGCCTTGCGGCCCGCTGTCCTGCGGCGACATGGAAAATCCTGCCCGCCGGTTGTGATGGCGCTGTCCGCCGACTGTCACAGGGGTGTCACAGGAGGGGGCCGAACATCCCGGACCGCCTCCCTCCGTACCGGACGCCGGTGGCGTCCGTTCCGGTTCCCGGAGGGACGGTGGGTGATCCGGGGGGTGATTCGGCGCGGCCGGTGGGCCAAAATGGGGCCGTGCCTTTCCTCCTTCTGATCGAGGACGACGACGCCATCCGGACCGGCCTCGAACTCGCTCTCACCCGCCAGGGCCACCGCGTGGCCACCGCCGCCTCCGGCGAGGACGGCCTGAGGCTCTTCAAGGAGCAGCGGCCCGACCTGATCGTGCTGGACGTGATGCTGCCCGGCATCGACGGCTTCGAGGTGTGCCGCCGGATCCGCCGCACCGACCAGCTGCCGATCATCCTGCTCACCGCGCGCTCGGACGACATCGACGTGGTGGTGGGCCTGGAGTCCGGCGCGGACGACTACGTCGTGAAGCCGGTGCAGCCACGCGTGCTGGACGCCCGGATCCGGGCGGTGCTGCGGCGCGGCGAGCGGGAGAGCTCGGACTCCTCTGCCTACGGCAGCGTGGTGATCGACCGCGCGGCGATGACCGTCACCAAGGACGGACAGGACCTCCAACTCACCCCGACCGAGCTGCGGCTGCTGCTGGAGCTCAGCCGCCGCCCCGGCCAGGCGCTCTCCCGCCAGCAGTTGCTGCGGCTGGTCTGGGAGCACGACTACCTCGGCGACTCCCGCCTGGTGGACGCGTGCGTGCAGCGGCTGCGGGCCAAGGTCGAGGACGTGCCGTCCGCGCCGACGCTGATCCGCACCGTCCGCGGGGTGGGCTACCGGCTGGACCCGCCGGCCTGACCCCGAACACCTCCGACCAGCCCCACCCGCCCCTGAACTCCCGTACCACGACAGGCTCTTGTGACTGACCATCAGACGACTGCCCGGCGGTTCCCGACGGGCCGGTGGCGTCGGCTGCGCTCCCTGCGGGTGCGGCTGATCGCGGTGTTCGCGGCCGTCGCGCTGCTCGCCGCCGTCTCGGCCTCCGGCATCGCGTACTGGCTGAACCGCGACGCGGTGCTCAAGCGCGCCCAGGACACCGCGCTGAACGACTTCCGGGTCTCGCTCACCCGCAACGTCTCCGAGCTGCCGCTGAACGCGAGCTGCCCGGAACTGGCCGCGCTGGCGTCCAACGTGGCCAGCTCCGGGCTGACGTACGACGTGGTGGTGGTCGACGCGGCGCACCCGGAGTGCACGGCCTCCTCCGACCCCGCGAACTTCACGCTGGCGGACGTCCCGGCGGCGCTGCGGTCCACCGTCGCCAAGCCGCGCGAGATCACCGAGAACAACCCGTACCCGTACCACCTGTACTGGCAGCGGCAGAACCTGGAGGGCCGGCCGTTCGTGATCGGCGGCACCAAGGTGGTGCCGAACGGCCCGACGGCGTACATGTTCAAGTCGCTGGAGAACGAGCGGGCCGACCTCAACACGCTGGGCTGGTCGCTGGCCATCGCCACACTGCTCGCGCTGATCGGCTCGGCGCTGCTCGCCCAGGCCGCCTCGGCGACCGTGCTGCGGCCGGTCAAGCGGCTCGGGGACGCCGCCCGGAGGCTCGGCGAGGGGCACCTGGACACCCGGCTGGAGGTCGAGGGCTCGGACGAACTCGCCGACCTGGCACGGACCTTCAACCGGGCCGCGGAGTCGCTGCACGAGCAGGTCGAGGAGCTGAGCGCGCGCGAGGCGCAGAGCCGGCGGTTCGTCGCCGACATGTCGCACGAGCTGCGCACCCCGCTGACCGCGATGACCGCCGTGACCGACATCCTGGAGGACGAGGCCGAGTCGCTGGACCCGATGATCGAGCCGGCCGTCCGGCTCGTGGTCAGCGAGACCCGGCGGCTGTCCGACCTGGTGGAGAACCTCATGGAGGTGACCCGCTTCGACGCCGGTACCGCCAGGCTGGTCGCCGACGAGGTGGACATCGCCGACCTGATCATGTCCTGCATCGACGGGCGGGCCTGGTACGACGCGGTCGAACTGGACGCCCCGCGCGGCATCCTGGCCGTGGTCGACCCGCGCCGGCTCGACGTGGTCTTCGCCAATCTCATCGGCAACGCGCTGAAGCACGGCGGCTCGCCGGTGCGGGTCGGGGTCCGGCAGGACGGGGAGTCGGTCGTGGTCGAGGTCTCCGACAGCGGTCCGGGCATCCCGGAGGACGTGCTGCCGCACGTCTTCGACCGCTTCTACAAGGCGGACCGCGGGCGGGCGCGCTCGGAGGGCAGCGGCCTCGGGCTGTCGATCGCGATGGCCAACGCGCAGATACACGGGGGGACGATCACGGCGGCGAACGGGGAGGTCGGCGCGGTGTTCACCCTGATCCTGCCGCTGGCCCCGCCGCCTCCGCCGTCAGCGGGCGGGGCCGAGGGCGGCCCCGCCGGCGACGCCGCCGAGGACAAGGACACCACGTGACCGCCCCCACCGACACCGCCGTCCCCCGTACCGTCCTGCGCCGCGGCGCCGGCGTGCTGCTGCTGCTCGCGCTGGTCTCCGGCTGCGGCATCCGGCCGACCGCCGTACCGGTCGACGCCGGCGCGCCCGCCAGCCGGACGGCCTGCCCGACCACGCCGCACATACCGGCGGCCCTGGCCACCCCGCCGGGACCGGCTCCGACCGTGACCCCGACCCGTGGCACCAAGGCGGCCGTGAGTCCGAGCCCGTCGCCCACCCCGGTGACGCAGGTCAGCCCGCCGCCGGACAACGTGTTCGGCGCGGTGCCGACGACCTCGCCCTGCCGGTAGGCCGCCGGGAAGGAGGGCGCGGACGGGACTCGGGGGGCGCGCTTGGGAATGTTCACGCCGGGTGTGGAACCGACGTGCCGTCGGCCCACGTCCTTCCCCCCGTGCAGCGAGATGGCACCAGGACACGCGAGGAGCGTTCCGGCGCGGGGACCGAGAGCAGCCCGGCGGCGGCCGTCCACCGTCCCCTCCGGTTGGCCGGGCTGGCGGGTCTCACCGGCCACCTGGCACTGGCGCTCTGGCTGGTGCTGAGACCACTGCCGGTGGCCTGGGTGTACGACGCCAACCTGACGCCGCTCGCCTCGCTCCGCTCCTCCAGCGGCTGGCAGGTGGTCGGCGAACTCCTGCTGCTGGCCCCGCTCGGGGTCCTGCTGCCACTGGCCGGCGGCCGGCTCCGGGCCCCCTGGCTGCCCTCCTTCCTGCGCACCGCCGGCGTCTCCGCACTGCTGGCGACCGCGCTGGAGTTCCTCTCGTCCTGGGCGCCCGGGCACGTCCTCAACGTGGACCACATCCTGCTCGCCGTGGCCGGCGTGGCCGTCGCCCACCTCGCGCTCGTCCCCGGCCTGCGGCACCTGCTGCGGGACCGGCGGCCGCGGGCGCCCCGGATGCCGGTGCTCTCCGTGCCGCCGGTGGCCGCCGTCACCCCGGTCACGGCCGTCGCACCCACCGCCCGCCGGCGCGCCTACGCCGAACCGACGCCGCCCGCCCGCTGAGCCGGCCCCGGGGCCCGGACCACCCGGCCACCGACCTCCACCAGCCCGCCCGGGCACGGTCCGGCCAGCAGCTGCGAACCCCGGCCCTGGGTGACGGTCAGCGCCCGCCCCAGGCTCGCGGCCAGCAACAGGGCGGCCGCTCCCGTCGCCTCGTCCTCGTCGATCCCGTCGCCCCGCCCGGGGAAGGCCCGGGCCCGTACGGTGCCGGCCGCCGCGTCCTGCCAGGCCCAGGCGTAGACCCACTCCCCCGGCGGCGGCACCTCCAGCGCCTCCACCTCGGCCGCCGAACCGTACTGCCGCAGCGTGCGCCCCGGGGCCCACTCCGGCCGGGCCGCGATCCGGGTCAGCCCGTCCGCGCGCCGCACCGCCACCTCGCCGGCGGCCGTGACCAGCCGGTCCACCCCGAGCAGCCAGGCCGCGCCCACGCACGGGTGGCCGGCGAACGGCAGGCGCACCGACGGGGTGTAGATGTCGATCTCCCCGCGTTCCGGGTCGTCGACGAACACCGTCTCGCTGAAGCCCAGTTCGCGGGCGATCCGCTGCCGGTCCGCGCGCCCCGGCACGGCGGCGCCGTCGCGCACCATGCCGAGCGCGTTGCCGTGCCCGCCGTCGGGCCCGCAAAAGACCCGCAGCACCTCAAAATCCGTCATTTCCCACCTCGTCGACTGCCGCTGCGGCACAGCGCAATGACACCGTGACACAAAGGCGGCGACGAATGTCGGCCGCCTTTAGTACTGTGCGCTCTCGTCCCCGAACGGCGCCTGCCGTTTTTCTTCTTCCCTTCCCCAGGAAACCGCTTTGAACAATCTGGACTTCAGCGCCGAACCGCTCTTCTCCTGGTACGTCGTACTGCTGGCGCTCAGCGGCGTCATCATGGTGGCCCTCGGGGCCGCCGCCGGCGGGCTGAAGGTCGGCCTGCGCGTCCTCAACGTCGTCCTCGGCCTCGGCTTCCTCGGGTACGCCTACTACCTGGCGTTCGTCTTCGAGGGCGGCACCTACTACATCTTCTTCAAGGTGTTCATCCTGCCGGTCGGCATGATCGTCGCCTCGGTGAAGGCGCTCGTCGAACGCGGCAACGCCAAGCAGCAGCAGTCCGCCCAGGCGGCCGCCGCGTTCGCCCCCAACGCGCCGCAGGGGGCCTTCAACCCGAACGCGCCGTTCAACCCGAACGCCCCGCAGGCCCCGTTCAACCCCAACGCCCCGCAGGCCCCGTTCAACCCCAACGCCCCGCAGGCCCCGTTCAACCCGAACGCCCCGCAGGCCCCGTACGCCCAGCAGCCGGGCGCGCCCGTCCCGCCGCCGGCCGGCGCCCCGGTTCCCCCGGTCGCGCCGCAGGCCGCTCCGCCCGCCCCGCCGCAGGGCGGCGCGCCGTACCAGCCGGGCGTCCCCCCGCAGCCGGTCGCGGACAACCCGTACGCGCAGCCGCAGCCGCCGCAGAACCCGGTCGGCTGACCGCACCACCGGCTCGTACACACCGGAAGGCCCGTCCGTCCCCGCACGACAGCGGGGGCGGACGGGCCTTCCGGCACGTCAGGGTCGGTTACCGGCACCGCCCCGCACCCGGTTGCGGCGCCGCGCCACCACCAGGGTGCCGACGCCCATGGCGATCGCGGTCACCCCGGTGATCGCCATCGGCTCCGCGGCCGTGCCGCCACCGGTGGAGGCCAGCCGGGTGTCGGCGGCCGGGGCGGCCACCGCCCGCGAGCCGCCCGTCGCCGGACTCGGCGCCATCGGAGGGGCCGCCGCCGGGACGACCGGGGCGGCGGACGGCTCCGGCGCCTCCGGGCCCGGGGCGGGGTCCTGGAACGCCGGAGCGGCCCTGGCGGTGGGACCCGTCGCGGACACGGTGATGAAGTCGGCCGCGGCGCCGACCGCCTCGGCCGCGCTCTCGCCCGGCTCCGGCAGGGTGTCCGCGACGGCGACCAGGGACTCGAACAGGATCGGCGCGTCCCTGGTGAAGGCCAGCCGGACCTCGACGGTGCGGCTCCCGCCCTTCGCCAGCGCGATGACGTCGGCGTTCCGGTCCCCGGTCCGCAGCCCGAGGCACAGCCAGGCCGGGTGCCCCGGGCTGTCGGCCAAGGTGGCCTCCCGCCACTGCCCGTCGACGGCACGGAACTCGAACTTGACGGTGCTCGAAGGGAGTTCGGCCGCCCCCTGGAACACGGCCGCGGGCACGACCCGCAGGTCCTTGCCGCTCCGGTTGGTGAGGACCAGCGTGAACGGCTTCGCCTCCCCGCCCACCGTGAACGAGGTGGGCACGCCCTCGAACCCGACCTCCACGGTGGCCGCCGGGGTGGCCGGCGCCGTGGTCGGCACGGTGGTCGGCGCCGCCGCCGGGGCGACGACCAGGTCCGGGTGGCCGCTCTCCGCACCGGTGGTGCGCTGCTCCGGCGGCAGGGCCGGGTCCGAGACCACGGAGTCGAAGCCCGGCGCCACCCGCCCGGCAGGGGCGTCGGCGGTGACGGTGAGCCGCAGCCGGTAGACGGCCTCGGCGCCGGCCGCCAGCGACAGCACCGCGGGCTGGTCGAGCACCCAGCGGGCGCCGGTGCCCCCGGCGTTCACCCTGGCGTCCTGCCACTGGGCGGCGCCGGGCGACCGGTACTCCAGCCTGAAGTGGCCCTGCCCGGCGCCGGTGCCGGCGCCGGTGTCAACGAGGCCGAAGAACGAGGACGGGACGTCCAGCCGGTGGTCGGCGGTGTTCCGGAGCGTCGCGGTGAACTCCACCGCCGCGCCACCCGCCGTGACGGTGCCGGGAAGGCCCCCGAAGGTGATCGTGACCGGCGAGGGACGGGTCCGGGTGCCCGGGACCACCGCGACGGCCTGCGGCGCGGCGAGGACGGCCGGGCCCTCGACGGCGGCCAGGCCGGAGGCCAGCGTGACGGCGGCGGTCGCGGTCAGGAATCTGCGATGCCGAATGCGCAATTCAACCTCACGAGAGAATGCGGGACAGAACCCATCAGGACGTGAAATCGCTTGCGCGAGAGGTTGTTCCACAACGAAGTCGGGCTCTTCGTCCGCCCCCCGGCCGACTGCGATCGGCAGCATCCTACCGAGCCGGCCGGGCCCCTTCGGACGGGCCCGGGCACACGTTCCGGCCCTCGGCCCTCGGGGTCACCCTGAGGACTACCCCGACGTCCGGCTCCGCCTACCCGGTGACCCTTCGGGGCGGAGAATCACCTGCCGGACGGAGGACCGGGGGCCGCCGGCGACGGAGTATGGAAGCAGCCCGCCGGACCGGCCGGACCGGGCCGCCACCACACGGAGAACACCATGACCGCGCGCCTCGCCCGTCCCCGCCACAACCGCGTCATCGCCGGCGTCTGCGCCGGGATCGCCGAACGCTTCGGCCTGACCCCGTGGACCGTCCGGCTGATCTTCCTGCTCTCCTGCCTGCTGCCCGGCCCCCAGTTCCTCCTCTACCTGGCCCTCTGGCTGCTGCTCCCCCAGGAGCCGTGAGCCCGGCGGCCCGGCGGACGGCGACGGGCCGCCCGCCCCGGGGATCCCGGGGTGGGCGGCCCGTCGCCGTGCCGTGGGCCGGGGCGTGCCGGTCGGGCGCGCCCCGGACTTCAGCCGGTCAGGCCGGGGAGGGCCGGCAGGGTGCTGGTCAGCGCGCCGATCGGGGTCTTGTCCAGGCCCGGGACGGTCGGGAGGGCGGCACGCTGCTGGGTGACGCCGGCCAGCGGGGTCTCCCCGGCCGGGACGGCCTTGCCCACGCTCGGGGCGAGGGTGCCCAGCGTCTCGGTCACCTTGCCGGTGGCGGGCAGCTTGGCGGCGGTGTCGGTGACCGCACCGGTCACCGCCGGGTTCGTCAGCGCGCCGGTGGGCAGCCCGAGGCCGCCGGCCGCCTGGCCGTCGGCCGCGGAGGCGGTACCGGCGCCGACCGCCGCGATGGCGATGCCGAGCGCCGCGGTGCCCGCGGCCTTGAGAGCCTGCTTCATGGTGGGTCCCCTTTGGGTCCTCGTCGGTGGCCGACTTCACGCACGGGACCGACGGACGGGCGACCGCCGCCGAGCCGTATCGGCAATGACGGGCACACCGTAGTGAGCCGGTCACCCGGGAGCCAAAGGGCGTTCACTCACCCGAGTGAGTAGTCGGATGAACGCCAACTCTCGTGCGGGAACACGGCGTTCATCCGACCCGGCGGGCCCGGGGCACCGCCCCGGCGGCTCAGTTGCCGCCGGCGCCCACGCTGAACAGCCACTCCGCCTTCAGCTCGGCGTAGCCCGGCTTGATCACGTCGCTGATCATCGCCAGCCGCTCGTCGAAGGGCAGGAACGCGGACTTCATCGCGTTCACGGTGAACCACTCCAGGTCGCCCAGGGTGTAGCCGAAGGCCTCCACCACGTGGCCGAACTCCCGGCTCATGCTGGTGCCGCTCATCAGCCGGTTGTCGGTGTTCACGGTGACCCGGAACTTCAGCCGGCTGAGCAGCCCGATCGGGTGCTCGGCGTACGAGGCCGCGGCGCCGGTCTGGATGTTGGAGGTCGGGCACATCTCCAGCGGGATGCGCTTGTCGCGCACGTACGCGGCCAGCCGGCCGAGCTCGACCGTGCCGTCCTCGCCGACCGTGATGTCGTCGACGATCCGCACGCCGTGGCCGAGCCGGTCGGCGCCGCAGCACTGCAGGGCCTCCCAGATCGACGGCAGGCCGAAGGCCTCGCCCGCGTGGATGGTGAAGTGGTTGTTCTCGCCCTTGAGGTAGTCGAAGGCGGCCTGGTGCCGGGTGGGCGGGTAGCCGGCCTCGGCACCGGCGATGTCGAAGCCGACGACGCCCGAGTCCCGGTGGCGGTTGGCCAGTTCGGCGATCTCCTGCGAGCGGGCGGCGTGCCGCATCGCGGTGATCAGGGTGCCGATGCGGATCCGGTGGCCGGCTGCGCGGGCGTTGGCCTCGCCGAGGCGGAAGCCCTCCTGGACGGCCTCGACGACCTCGTCGAGGCTCAGCCCGGCCTCCAGGTGCTGCTCGGGGGCGTAGCGGACCTCGGCGTACACGACGCCGTCGGCGGCCAGGTCCTCGGCGCAGTCCGCGGCGACCTTGATCAGCGCCTCACGGGTCTGCATCACGGCGCAGGTGTGCGCGAAGGTCTCCAGGTAGCGGACCAGCGAGCCGGAGTCCGCGGCCTCGCGGAACCACTCGCCGAGCTCCTTGGCGTCGGTGGTGGGCAGGCCCTGGTAGCCGCAGGCGGCGGCCAGCTCGACCACGGTCTCCGGGCGCAGCCCGCCGTCCAGGTGGTCGTGCAGGAGGACCTTCGGCGCGCGGCGGATCTGGTCGGCGGTGGGGATGCGCGGGCCGGTGCCCGCGGTGGTGACGGGGATCTGCTGTTCCATTGCGGAAATATAGCCCCTACGCGCGTAGACCGACCACCGCGAACACCACCGGATGGTCCAAACTCCACGCGGAATTCCACCGCCCGGTCCATACGATCCGCCAAAACGCCGGACCGCCGCCGAGCGGGCGTCAGTCGTGCTGCAACAGCCGCCCCCGCCGGGACAGCACGAAGTCCCGGAAGGTCCGCGCCGGCGGGGTCAGCGGCCGCCCCGCCGCCCAGGCCAACCCGATCGCCCGGCGGGTGCGGGGCGCCGTCACCTCCAGCTCCACCACCCCCGGTCGCGGCACCAGGGCCGGCGGCAGCAGCGCCACCCCCAGCCCGGCCGCCACCAGCCCGCGCAGCGTCTCCGCCTCCTCCCCCTCGAACGCCAGCCGGGGGACGAACCCGGCCTGCGCGCAGAAGCCGTCCGTGATCGCGCGCAGCCCGTACCCCTGCTCCAGCCCGACGAACGGCTCCTCGGCCACCTCCGCCAGCCGGATCCGCCGCCGCCCGGCCAGCCGGTGGTCCGCCGGGACGACCAGGTGCAGCCGCTGCTCGTCCAGCGGGCGGGCGGCGAACGCCGGGTCCTCCGGCAGCGGCGCGACCAGACAGAGGTCCAACTCCCCGGCCCGCAACCGCTCCAGCATCGCCGCGCCGTAGTCCTGCACCAGCTGGAACCGCACCCGCGGGTGCGCCGCGCGGAAGCCGCGCAGCAGCGCCGGCACCGCGTCCGGCCCCATCGTGTGCAGGAAGCCGAAGGCCACCAGTCCCGCCTCCGGGTCCGCCTCCGCCCGGGCCGCCGCCGCACCGCGCTCGACCTCGGCCAGCGCCCGCTCCACCGAGGCCAGCAGCAGCCGGCCCGCCCGGGTCAGCTGCACCGTACGGCCCTGACGGGCCAGCAGGTCCACCCCCAGCTCCTCCTCCAGCCGGGCCACCGAGCGCGACAGCGTCGGCTGCGGCACCCCGAGCAGCGCGGCCGCCTGGGTCACGTGCTCCAGCCGGGCCACCGCCGCGAACCGGGCCAGCCGGGGCGCCAGCAGCGCCGCCGGCTCCCGCGGGCCCAACTCGGCCACCCGGTACCGCTGCTCGCCACCGTCCGCCGACTCCGGACCGGACATCGCGCCACCACCTCGACTCATACACCAGTGCATCGATCATCCACGCTTCATGCATTGGACGCATCAACGGCGCCAGGCCTACGGTCGACGACATGCAGCCCGCCGATACCGGGGCATCCGTGACCACCCCGGATGCCCCCGCCCCCGCCCCCTCCCCCACCGCCACCACGGACGACCGCCACCGCCCCGGCCAGCGCGGCTTCCGCCGCGCCAACCTCGCCCTGTTCGCCGCCGGGGTCGCGACCTTCGTCCTGCTGTACTCCACCCAGGGCCTGCTGCCGATCCTCTCGGCCGACCTCGACCTCACCCCCGGCCAGGCCAGCTGGACGGCCTCCGCCGCCACCCTCGGCCTCGCCCTCGGGCTGCTCCCGGCCAGCGCGCTCTCCGACACGTACGGCCGCACCGCGGTGATGACGGCCTCCACCCTCGCCGCCTCCGCCCTCGCGCTCGCCCTGCCCTTCGCGCCGGACCTCACCGCCCTCGTCACCCTGCGGGTCCTCCAGGGCGCCGCCCTCGCCGGGCTCCCCGCCACCGCCATGGCCTACCTCGCCGAGGAGGTCCACCCCAGTGCGCTGCCCTCCGCGATGGGCCTGTACGTGGCCGGCAACAGCATCGGCGGGATGGGCGGCCGGCTGCTCTCCGGCTGGACCGCCGCCGGACTCGGCTGGCGCTGGGGCCTCGCCGCCTCCGCCGTCCTCGCCCTGCTCGCCACGCTCGCCTTCCGGCTGCTGATCCCCGCGGCCCGGCACTTCACCCCCGCCCCGGTGGACGCCCGCGCGCTCGCCCGGACCGTCGGACGGCACCTGCGCAACCCGCTGCTGGTGCGGCTGTACGCGCTCGGGATGCTGTTCATGGCCGTGTTCGGGGCGGTCTACAACACCGTCGGCTACCGGCTGATCTCCGCGCCGTTCCACCTGCCGGAGTCGATCGCCGCCTCGATCTTCGTGGTCTACCTGGTCGGCACCGGCACCTCCGCCGCCGCCGGCCGGCTCTCCGGCCGCCTCGGCCGGCGCGGCGCCCTCTACGTCTCCATCGGCGTGACCGCGGCCGGCCTGCTGCTCTCCCTCGCCGAGTCCCTGGCCTGCGCCCTGCTCGGCCTGGTCCTGATCACCGCCGGCTTCTTCGCCGGCCACGCCACCGCCTCCTCCTCGGTCGGCCGCACCGCCACCGAGGGCCGCGCCCAGGCCTCCGCCCTCTACCTGATCGCCTACTACCTCGGCAACAGCCTCGGCGGCACCCTCGGCGCCGACGCCTACCACGCCACCGGCTGGCCCGGCGCCGCCACCGTCGGGCTCGCCGCCATGGCCCTCGCCGCCGCCGTCACCCTCTACGCCACCCACCGGGCCCACGCGGCCCGCCGAACGGTCGCGAACGCTTGACAGCCGCCGCGGATACACTCCGGAACATGAGCATCGATCCTGCTGTGTACGCCAGGCTGCTCGAGATCGCGGATCAGCTGCCGAAGGTGCCGGGGATAGGGAAGATCGAGATCGCCGACGGCCAGATCGTCATGATGATGTCGCCCGTGAAGCGTCACGAACTCGCCGTGCTGCGCCTCTCCCGACAGATCAACGCCCAGTT
Source organism: Kitasatospora sp. NPDC041917 (assembly GCF_055589745.1). Lineage (NCBI taxonomy): Bacteria > Bacillati > Actinomycetota > Actinomycetes > Kitasatosporales > Streptomycetaceae > Kitasatospora > Kitasatospora sp. NPDC041917. The sequence goes on from NZ_JBVJBI010000010.1 coordinate 60,079, forward strand.
GTCGGCCACCCACCCCGGTCACATCGCGTATCACGGCGCGGATCTCCAGGACGCGGGGCTCGGCCGACTGCGCAACCCGGACCTGATGGTGTTCCCCGAGGCGACCCTGGAGGGCGAGCAGCGGGCGGTCCTCCCGCACGAGGTGCTGCTCGTCGTGGAAGTCGTCTCCAAGTCGAACCCCGAGAACGACTACCACGACAAGGTCCGCGACTACTCGGCCATGGGGATTCCGTTCTACCTGCTCGTCGATCCCCGCACGGGCACGGGCATCGTGCACTCGGAACCCGGCTACGAGGCCCGGGAGAAGTTCGTCTTCGGCGACAGGATCGCCGTCGGTCCCTGGACGCTCGACACCAGCGGTCTGCTCACGTACGCCTGATCCGGCGTACGTGAGCAGACCTCAGGACCCTCAGGCGATGCGGTCGAGGACGATCGGGTTCGGGGTGAAGGCGGTGCCCGCCGGGGCGACCTCGACGCCGCCCGCCAGGGCCTCGACGGCGTAGTCGAAGCGCTCCGGGGTGTCGGTGTGCAGGGTCAGCAGGGGCTGGCCGGCCACCACGGTGTCGCCGGGCTTGGCGTGCATCTCGACGCCGGCGCCGGCCTGGACCGGGTCCTCCTTGCGGGCGCGGCCGGCGCCCAGACGCCAGGCGCAGACGCCGATCGCGTAGGCGTCCAGGGCGGTGAGCACGCCGGAGGCGGGCGCCGGGATGACGTGCTGCTCGCGGGCGACCGGGAGCGGGGCGTCGACGTCGCCGCCCTGGGCGGCGATCATGCGGCGCCAGTGGTCCATCGCGGAGCCGTCGCGCAGCGCGTCCGCCGGGTCCTTGCCCTGCACACCGGCCGCGGCGAGCATCTCGCGGGCGAGCGCGAGGGTCAGCTCGACGACGTCGGCCGGGCCGCCGCCCGCGAGCACCTCCAGGGACTCCCGGACCTCCAGCGCGTTGCCCGCGGTGAGGCCGAGCGGGGTGGACATGTCGGTGAGCAGCGCGACGGTGTTGACGCCGGCGGTGGTGCCCAGGCCGACCATGGTGCGGGCGAGTTCGCGGGCGTCGTCCAGGTTCTTCATGAACGCGCCGGAGCCGACCTTGACGTCCAGGACCAGCGCGCCGGTGCCCTCGGCGATCTTCTTCGACATGATCGAGGAGGCGATCAGCGGGATGGCCTCGACGGTGCCGGTGACGTCGCGCAGCGCGTACAGCTTCTTGTCGGCCGGCGCGAGGCCGTCGCCCGCCGCGCAGATCACCGCGCCGGCGGAGCCCAGCACGTCCATCATCTCCTCGTTGGAGAGCAGGGCGCGCCAGCCGGGGATGGACTCCAGCTTGTCCAGGGTGCCGCCGGTGTGGCCGAGGCCGCGGCCGGACAGCTGCGGGACGGCGGCGCCGCAGGCGGCGACCAGCGGGGCGAGCGGCAGGGTGATCTTGTCGCCGACGCCGCCGGTGGAGTGCTTGTCGCTGGTGGGCAGCGGCAGCGAGGAGAAGTCCATCCGGACGCCGGAGCGGATCATGGCGTCGGTCCAGCGGCTGATCTCGCGCGGCTTCATCCCGTTCAGCAGGATCGCCATCGCCAGCGCGGACATCTGCTCGTCGGCGACCTCACCGCGGGTGTAGGCGTCGATGACCCAGTCGATCTGAGCGTCGCTCAGCTCTCCGCGATCGCGCTTGGTCCTGATGACGGAGATGGCGTCCATGCGTGCTCCAAGAGGGGTTTCAAAAGCGAAGAGTGTCGCGAGATGACCGGGTTCCGGCCCACTCGCGACACTCTACGCGCGTAACAATTGCTGCGGCTAGGGCCAACCGGGCCCTTAGAGCCGCTCCGGCCCGAACGCGTCGGGCAGGACCTCGCTCATCGGCTTCACGCCCGAGGCCAGTTCGACCAGCAGCCCCGGCCCGCCGTGCTCGTACAGCAGTTGGCGGCAGCGCCCGCACGGCATCAGCAGCTCACCGGCGCCGTCCACGCAGGTGAAGGCGACCAGCCGGCCGCCGCCGGAGGAGTGCAGCGCGGACACCAGCCCGCACTCGGCGCACAGCCCGAGCCCGTACGAGGCGTTCTCGACGTTGCAGCCGGTGACCACCCTGCCGTCGTCCACCAGGGCGGCCGCGCCGACCGGGAACCTGCTGTACGGCGCGTACGCGCGGCCCATGGCCTCGCGCGCCGCCGTGCGCAGCAGCTCCCAGTCGATCGCGGGCGGCGCCGCAGGCGCGGGGGCGGTCACTTGCCCTGGCCCTTGCGGTAGATCTGGCCGTCCGCCTTGGGCATCCGCAGGCGCTGCGAGGCCAGCGAGAGCACCACCAGGGTGATCAGGTACGGCGTGGCGACGATCAGCGGGCGCTGCACCTCGTCGGTCAGCGAGTACCAGGCGATCAGGCCGCCGGCCACCACGAGGGAGACCACCGTCGCGGTGTACTTGCGGCGGTACAGCTGCCAGAGCGCGAACAGGATCATCGCGATGCCGACGATCAGGATCAGCACGTGCACCGATTCCGGGTCGCGCAGCTGGAGGCTGTCGGTGAAACCGAACAGACCGGCGCCCATGGCGAGGCCACCGGGCATCCAGTTCCCGAAGATCATCGCGGCGAGGCCGATGAAGCCGCGGCCGAGGGTCTGGCCGTCCTTGTAGAAGTGCGCCGCGACCAGCGAGAGGTACGCCCCGCCGAGGCCGGCGAAGGCGCCGGAGGCGATGACCGCGAGGTACTTGTACTTGTAGACGTTGACGCCCAGCGACTCGGCGGCGGTGGGGTTCTCACCGCAGGAGCGCAGCCGCAGGCCGAACACCGTGCGCCAGAGCACGAAGTAGCTGACCACGATCAGCGCGCCGGCCAGCAGCACGACCACCGAGATGTTGGTGACCAGGCCGCCGAGCACGCCCGCGACGTCCGAGACGAAGAACCAGTGGTGGCTCTCGATGCTCTTCAGCCCGGAGGACAGGCCCGGGACGGTGATGTACGGCAGCGGGTCGGCCGGCGGGGACTGGTTCTGGCCGGCACCGACCGAGACGTAGTCCTTGTAGTAGATCCGGTTGACGTACGCGCAGATGCCGGGGATCAGCAGGTTGATGCCGACGCCGGAGACGATGTGGTCGACGCCGAAGGTGACCGTGACGACCGCGTGCAGCAGGCCGCCGACCGCCCCGCCCAGCATGCCGGCCAGCAGGCCGACCCACGGGTTGACCAGGTAGCCCGCCCAGGCGCCGCAGAAGGTGCCGGCGACCATCATGCCTTCGAGACCGATGTTGACCACACCGGCCCGCTCGGACCAGAGACCGCCCAGACCGGCCATGCCGATCGGCACGGCGGCGCCGAGCGCGGCGGTGACCTGCCCGGAGGAGGTCAGCGAGTGGTTGCCGGTGGCCAGGCCCACGGCGGAGAACAGCACCAGGGCGCCCGCGATCAGGAGCAGGACGACCGGCCAGGACAGCTTGCGCTTCTTCGCGGGTGCGCCCGACGCCTTCGGACGGGCAGCCGTTGCCGTGCTCATGCGGACACCTCCTTCTTCTCACTGTTCGCGGCAGCCTGGGCGGCGAGCTGGGCGCCGACCTTCTGCTGCTGACGCTTCAGGCCGTAGCGGCGCACCAGCTCGTACGCGACGACGACGCAGATGACGATGGTGCCCTTCATGACGTCGACGATCTCGAACGGGAACCCGCCCTGGAGCGGCAGCACCGAGCCGGTGACGTCCAGGAAGGCGAACAGCAGTGCCGCGAAGGCCATGCCGATCGGGCTGTTCCGGCCGAGCAGGGCGATCGAGATGCCCAGGAAGCCCAGACCGGGCTGGAAGCTCTGGCCGAAGTAGTACGAGTTCTGCAGGAGTTCCGGCAGGCCGATCAGACCGGCGATGGCTCCGGAGACCACCATCGAGATGATCACCATGCGCTTGACGTTCACGCCGGAGGCGGTCGCCGCGGACTCCGAGCGGCCGGTGGCGCGCAGGTCGAAGCCGAAGCGGGTGCGGGTCAGCACGACCTGGAAGACCACTCCGACCAGGGCGGCGACGAAGATGAAGCCCCAGAGCGTTCCGCCGGCCGTCTCCAGCGAGAAGAAGTGGCTGGACTGCGAGATCGGCTCGGTCTGGATCGAGTTGGTGGTGCCGCTGGTCTTCGGCGCGAAGATGCCGGGGACGAGCAGCAGACCGATGATCGCGGTCGCGATCGAGTTCAGCATGATGGTCGAGATGACCTCGCTGACGCCGCGGTAGACCTTCAGCAGACCGGCGATGCTCGCGTACAGACCGCCGACCAGCATGGCCGTGACCAGCAGCAGCGGGATCTGGATGAAGGCCGGCAGGTCCACCTTGGCGCCGACGAAGGCCGCGAACAGCGCCGCGACCTTGTACTGGCCCTCGACGCCGATGTTGAACAGGTTCATCCGGAACCCGAACGCGGCGGCCGCGGCGGCCAGGTAGTAGGTGGTGGACCGGTTGAGGATGCCCACCTGGCCGTCCGACTTGCCGGCGTACGTGATCATCACGTTCCAGGCGTCGAACGGGTTCTTGCCCGAAGTCGCCAGCAGGACGGAGCAGATCGCGATGGAGAGCAGGACCGCGAGCACCGGCGCCGCCAGCGCGAGCACGATCCGCTCACCGCTGAACCGCTGGGCCAGGCCGGGCTTCGCGGCGGCGGGGTTGGGACTGGTCATGGGTTACTCCCCCGCCTGCGGGTCGTCGGCGGTGTCGGTGGGCTGGTGCCCGGCCTCGGCCTCGGTGCCCTCGGCCGCGACGGCCTGCGCCTCGGCGACGGCCTCCGGCTCGGACTCCAGGTGGCCCCTGGCGGCACCGGTCATCGCGGTGCCGAGGTCCTCGGCGGTGACGGTGGCCGGGTCGGCGTCGGCGACCAGGCGGCCGCGGTAGATGACCCGGATGGTGTCGGACAGGCCGATCAGCTCGTCCAGGTCGGCGGAGATCAGCAGGACGGCCAGGCCGGCCCGCTGGGCGACCCGGATGTGCTCCCAGATCTGCGCCTGCGCGCCGACGTCCACACCGCGGGTGGGGTGGGCGGCGATCAGCAGCTTGGGCTGGTGGCTCATCTCGCGGCCGATGATCAGCTTCTGCTGGTTGCCGCCGGAGAGCGAGGCCGCGGTGACCTCGATGCCGGGAGTGCGGACGTCGTACTCCTCGACGATCCGCCAGGTGTCCGTGCGGGCGGCGGCCGGGTCGAGCAGCACGCCCTTGGAGTTGGGCGCCTCGGTGACGTGCCCGAGGATGCGGTTCTCCCAGAGCGGGGCCTCCAGCAGCAGGCCGTGCTTGTGGCGGTCCTCGGGGATGTAGCCGATGCCGGCCTCGCGGCGGGCCCGGGTCAGGCTGCCGGAGAGGTCCTTGCCGTCCAGGGTGACGGTGCCGGCGTTCAGCGGCAGCATCCCCATGACGGCCTCGACCAGCTCGGCCTGGCCGTTGCCCTCGACACCGGCGATGCCGAGGATCTCGCCCTTGTGGATGCGCAGCGAGATGTCGTCGAGGACGACGCGCTCGATGCCCTCGGCGTCGGTCTTGGCGATCCGCAGGCCCTCGACGTCGAGCATCACGGCGTCGGTGACGGTCGACTCGCGGCTCTCCGGGGAGGGCAGCTCGGCGCCGACCATCAGCTCGGCGAGCTGCCGGGCGGTGACGGCCTTCGGGTCGGCGTCGCCGACCGTGGTGCCGCGCCGGATGACGCTGATCGCGTCGGCCACCGCGAGCACCTCGTGCAGCTTGTGCGAGATGAAGATGACGGTGACGCCCTCGGACTTGAGCTCGCGCAGGTTGTCGAACAGCGCGTCGACCTCCTGCGGGACGAGCACGGCCGTGGGTTCGTCGAGGATCAGGATCTTGGCGCCGCGGTACAGCACCTTGAGGATCTCGACGCGCTGGCGGTCGGCGACGCCGAGGTCCTCGACCAGGGCGTCCGGGCGCACGCCCAGGCCGTACTGGTCGGAGATCTCCTTGATCTTCGCCTTCGCCCTGGCGCCGATGCCGTGGAGCTTCTCGCCGCCGAGGACGACGTTCTCCCACACCGTGAGGTTGTCGGCGAGCATGAAGTGCTGGTGCACCATGCCGACGCCGCGGGAGATGGCGTCGCCGGGGGTGTTGAACTCGCACGGCTCGCCGTTGATCGCGATGGTGCCCTCGTCCGGCTTCTGCATGCCGTAGAGGATCTTCATCAGCGTCGACTTGCCGGCGCCGTTCTCACCCATCAGGGCGTGCACGGTCCCGGTGCGGACGGTGAGGTTGATGTCGTGGTTGGCCACGACACCCGGGAAGCGCTTGGTGATGCCGCGCAGTTCGACGGCCGGTGTCGCCGTCCCCGCGCTGGGGGTGCCGTCCTTGCGCAGGGGGACGGGGTCGGATGCGGTGATGGCGGTCTCCTGGTGGTATGGAGGCGCGTCGTTGCGCTCGGAGGGCCAAGGGGGAACGGGGAGACGGAACGGGGCCCGGGGGTACGCGTTGAGCGCACCCTGCCGGGCCCCTCCCGTGAACTGTGTGGATGCGTCGCCCTGCCGGGCAGGCGGCGGGCGCTGCGGCGTCCGGGACGCGCGGTGCTTACTTGACCGGCGCGGTCGGAATGGTGGTGGCGCCGGACTTGATCGCGTCGGCGGCGAGCTTCAGCTTGTCCTGGATGTCGTCGATCTTGCCGCCGGTGGTGGCGAGCGAGACGCCCTCGGCCTTCAGGTCGAACAGCTTGACGCCGGTCGGGCTCTGGCCCTGCTTGACCGACTGGATGTACGAGAACACCGCGGTGTCGACGTTCTTGACCATCGAGGTCAGGATGCTGCTCTTGTACTTCGCCAGGGCCGGCTGGCTGGCCTGGTCGGAGTCGACACCGATGGCCAGGGCGCCCTGCTTGTTGGCGACGGCCTCGATGGCGCCGTTGCCGGAGGAGCCGGCGGCGGTGTAGATGATGTCCGCGCCCTTGTCGAGCTGACCCTGGGCGGCCTCCTTGCCCTTGTCGGGCGAGGCGAAGCCGGTGAAGTCCGGCGGGGTGGTCAGGTAGGTGGTCTCGACCGTGATGCTCGGGTCGACGGACTTCACACCCGCCGTGTAACCGGCCTCGAACTTCTTGATCAGCTCGGACTGCACACCGCCGATGAAGCCGACGTGCTTGGCCTTCGACTTGTTCGCGGCGGCGACACCGGCCAGGTACGAGCCCTCCTGCTCGGCGAAGAGCAGCGAGGTGACGTTGGCCGGCTGGTCCTTGTCGTTCGAGTCGATGATCGCGAACTTGACCGTCGGGTTGTCCTTGGCGATCTTGTTGATCGCCGGCTGGTAGACGAAGCCGACCGCGATGATCGTCTTGTAACCCGCGTCGATCAGGTTCTTGAGACGGGTCTCCTTGTCGGCCTCGGCCTCGCCCTGCTTGGCCTCGGCCTCGGTCACGGAGACGCCCAGCTCGGACTTGGCCTTGTCGAGACCACGGGCGGCGGAGTCGTTGAACGACTGGTCGCCGCGGCCGCCGATGTCGTAGGCCAGGCCGACCTTGAGCGAACCGTCGCCCGAGCCGGAGGAGGAGGAGTCGGTGCTCTTTGCGCCGCAAGCGGCGAGCGAGGCCATGCCCAGGGAACCCGAGAGCACAACCGCGGCGAGCTTCATTGAACGGCGCAAGGGGATATCTCCTTCTACACGCAACCGTTTGGCGTGGTCGGACGCCACCGTAACGCGCGTAGAACACGGTTGTGTTACGGGGTGCCGGAGCATACGGGTTGTTATCAAACCGTGGTCTGATGTTCTCCCCGGGGCTCTGTCCCCCGCGCGGACGGTGATCCGAGGTCGGTTCGGTCAGTTTACGTAACCCCGACGGGACCCCGGATCCGGCCGTTCCGCTTCGCTCCGGCCGCACCGCCCCCGGACCTGCCGTCAGCTGCCGTCCGCCTCCAGGGCCAGCGCCGAGAACAGTTCCACGCCGATGCCGATCGCCCGCTCGTCCACGTCGAACCGGCCCTGGTGCAGGTCCCGGACCGTGGCGTCGCCGGGGGCGCGGACGCCGAGCCGGGCCAGCGCGCCCGGGGCGTGCTCCAGGTACCAGGAGAAGTCCTCGCCGCCCAGGCTCTGCTCGGTGCCCTCCACCACCACGGCGCCGTCCCCGCCGAAGCGGGCGTGCATCGCCCCGTCCAGCAGGGCGACCGAGACCGCCTCGTTCACCACCGGCGGCACCCCGCGGTGGTAGTCCAGCGTCCACTTGGCCCGGTGGGTCTCGGACAGCTTGGCGATCAGCTCGTGCAGCAGGTCCGGCGCCTCCCGCCAGCCGTCCAGCTCCAGGCAGCGGACGGTGCCCTCCAGCTCGGCGTGCTGCGGGATGACGTTGGGCGCGGAGCCGGAGGCGATCCGCCCCCAGACCAGGCTGACGCCCCAGCGCGGGTCCATCCGGCGGGCCAGCGCCCCCGGGAGGTCGGCGGCCGTCCTGGCGACCGCGGTGACCAGGTCCGTGGTCAGGTGCGGACGGGCGGTGTGCCCGCCGGGGCCGTCCAGGTGCAGCACCAGGCGGTCGCAGGCCGAGGTGATCGCCCCGACCCGCAGGGCGATCCGGCCGACCTCCACCTTCGGGTCGCAGTGCACCGCGAAGATCCGCCCGACACCCGCCATCCCGCCGGCCTTGATGACGTCCAGCGCGCCGCCCGGCATGACCTCCTCGGCGGGCTGGAACACCAGCCTGACGGGGCGGCGCAGCTCGCCGGCGCGGGCGGCCTCGGCCAGCACCAGGCCGGTGCCGAGCACCACCGAGGTGTGCACGTCGTGGCCGCAGGCGTGGGCCCGGCCGGGGACGGTGGAGCGGTACGGCACGTCGGTCTTGGCGTCGTCGATCGGCAGCGCGTCGATGTCGGCGCGGAAGGCCAGGAACTCCGTCCCCGGGGCGGTGCCGGGCGGGACGATGTCGACGAGCATGCCGGTGCCGCCGGGCAGCACCCGGGGTTCGAGCCCGGCGGCCGCCAGCCGGTCGCGCAGCAGCCCGGTGGTTCGGAACTCCTGGCGGCCCAGCTCCGGGTGCCGGTGCAGATCACGACGGAAGGCGACCAGCTCGGGCTCCAGCTCCCGGACCCGGTCGCGCAGATCGGCGGCGGGGCGTGGGACGGCGAGAGTGGTGCCCGGCTGAGCGGGCTCAGGACGGTTCATCTCGCCAATCGTAGGCCTGTTGGGGGGATTTGGCCCGACTTCCGGAAAACTAGTCCCCGGATGGGTGCATACCGGCCGGACACGTGGGTATGACATCTTGTTTCAGCCGCCTTCCCCGGGTTGCGTGCCCTGTGCAACGACCACCCCGGCCGACGGTCACGGCCGCCACTTCTCCGACGACACCGGCGGGTTGACGGCCGTTCAGCAGGACGTCAGAAACGCTCCACCGGGGAGTACGTCCCCCACACTCCGCGCAGCGCGTCGCACACCTCGCCGACGGTGGCCCGGGCGGCCAGCGCCTCCTTCATCGGGTACAGCACGTTCCCCGTCCCCTCGGCGGTGCGGCGCAGCGCGTCCAGCCCCCGGGTGACGGCACCGGCGGAGCGCTCGGCCCGCAGCCGGGCCAGCCGCCGCGCCTGCCGCTCCTCGATCGCCGGGTCCACCCGCAGCGGCTGGTAGGGCTCCTCCGTGTCCGACCGGAAGCGGTTGACCCCGACCACCGTCCGCTCCCCGGAGTCGGTCTCCTGCTGGAGCCGGTAGGCGGTGCGCTCGATCTCGCCCTTCTGGTAGCCCCGTTCGATCGCGGCCACCGCGCCGCCCTGCTCCTCGATCCGGTCCATCAGCGACCGCGCGGCGGCCTCCACCTCGTCGGTGAGCGACTCGACGGCGTAGGAGCCGGCGAACGGGTCGACGGTGGCGGTCACGTCGGTCTCGTACGCGAGCACCTGCTGGGTGCGCAGGGCGAGCCGGGCGGCCTTCTCGGTGGGCAGCGCGATCGCCTCGTCGTAGCTGTTCGTGTGCAGCGACTGGGTGCCGCCGAGCACCGCGGCGAGCGCCTGCACGGTGACCCGGGCCAGGTTGACCTCGGGCTGCTGGGCCGTGAGCTGCACTCCGGCGGTCTGGGTGTGGAAGCGCAGCATCTGCGAGCGCGGGTTCCGGGCGCCGAACACGTCGCGCATGATTGTGGCCCAAATCCTGCGCGCCGCACGGAACTTGGCCACTTCCTCCAGCAGCGTCGTGCGGGCCACGAAGAAGAACGAGAGCCGGGGGGCGAAGTCGTCCACGGCCATCCCGGCGGCGATCGCGGTGCGGACGTAGGCGATGCCGTTGGCCAGCGTGAAGGCGATCTCCTGCGCGGGGTCGGCCCCGGCCTCGGCCATGTGGTACCCGGAGATGGAGATGGTGTTCCAGCGCGGGATCTCGGCCCGGCAGTACCGGAACACGTCGGCGACCAGCCGCAGCGAGGGCTGCGGCGGGAAGATGTAGGTGCCGCGGGCGATGTACTCCTTCAGCACGTCGTTCTGGACCGTGCCGGTGAGCGCCGCCGGCGCCACCCCCTGGGCCTCGCCGACCAGTTGGTAGAGGAGCAGGAGCAGGGCGGCGGGCGCGTTGATGGTCATCGAGGTGGACACCCCGCCGAGCGGGATGCCGTCGAACAGCACCGCCATGTCCTCGACGCCGTCCACGGCGACGCCCACCTTGCCGACCTCCCCGGCGGCGAGCGGCGCGTCCGAGTCGTAGCCCATCTGGGTGGGCAGGTCGAAGGCGACCGAGAGGCCGGTGCCGCCGCCCGCGATCAGCTGCCGGTAGCGGGCGTTGGACTCGGCGGCGGTGCCGAAGCCCGCGTACTGGCGCATCGTCCAGGGGCGGCCCGTGTACATCGTCGGATAGACACCCCGGGTGTAGGGGTACTCCCCCGGCCGGCCCAGCCGGGCGCCGGCCTCCCGGCCGGCCAGGGACTCGGGGCCGTACAGCGGCTCGATCGCGAAACCCGACTCGGCGCGGCGCGGTTCGGCTGTCATGGGGGTGCCTCCTCCGGAGCTGGGGAGCGGGTCCTCGCAATGTAGGGCCTGACCGGCCCGCCGCGGCGGCGACGCGGTTGAGATGATCGGGTGAACGACCGATGAGCCCCAGGGAGTGGCAATGACCGAGCAGAAGGTGGCCGTGGTCACCGGTGCCAGCAGCGGAATCGGCGCGGCGACCGCCCGCCGGCTGGCCGCCGAGGGCTTCGACGTGGTGCTGACCGCCCGGCGCACCGACCGCGTCGAGGCGCTGGCCGAGGAGATCGCCGACCGGGGCGGTTCGGCCCGCGCGGTCACCCTGGACGTCACCGACCGGGCCGCGGTGGACGCCTTCGCCGCCGCGGTCGGCCGGGTGGACGTCCTGGTGAACAACGCCGGCGGCGCGATCGGCGCGGAGAGCGTCGAGCACGGGGACCCGGCCGACTGGCGGGCCATGTACGAGGTGAACGTGCTCGGCGTGCTGCACGTGACGCAGGCCCTGCTGCCGGCCCTGCGGGCCACCGGCGATGGCACGGTGCTGGTGCTCTCCTCGACCGCCGCGCTGGCCGCCTACGAGGGCGGCGGCGGGTACGTCGCCGCCAAGCACGCCGCGCACACCATCGCCGCCACGCTGCGGCTGGAGCTGTGCGGGGAGCCGATCCGGGTGATCGAGATCGCGCCCGGCATGGTGAAGTCCGAGGGCTTCGCGGTCACCCGCTTCCGCGGCGACGAGGAGAAGGCCGCCGCCGTGTACGCGGGCGTGGTCGAACCGCTCACCTCGGAGGACATCGCGGACACCGTGGCGTGGGCGGTCACCCGGCCCTCGCACGTGAACATCGACCTGCTGGTGGTCCGCCCCCGGGCGCAGGCCGCCAACCACAAGGTCCACCGCGCCTGAGCCCGGCCCGGCGGGCGGCCCCGGAGCAGGGGCCAAGATCGAACACATCACCCCCCGGTGGTACACACGTGCGATGAGAACCTTCCGGGCCGCCCGCCCACGGGTCCTGCTGGCCGCGCTGGCGGCAGGCACCCTGCTCCTCGCCTCCGCCTGCGACGACACCGCCGCGCCGGCCCAGGACCGGGCCGCGGGCACCACCGCGCCCGCCGCCGCCACCCCCACGGCCTCCCCGACACCGACGCCCAGGCCCACCGGCGAGGCCGACCCGGCGCTCAAGCCGTTCTACGGCCAGCAGATCACCTGGGCCGACTGCCCGGCCGACGCCCGGGCCGAGAAAGCCAAGATCGACATATCCGGCCTGCGGTGCGGCACGCTGCACGTCCCGCTGGACTACGCCGCCCCCGCCACCGACGCCCTCGACCTCGCGCTGGTCAAGTACCCGGCCGCCAAGCCGGACCAGCGGATCGGCTCGCTGATGGTCAACCCCGGCGGCCCCGGCGAATCCGGCGTCGGGATGGTCACGTACGGCGCCAAGCAGTTCGCCGGCACCCTGCACGACCGCTTCGACGTGGTCGGCTTCGACCCCCGCGGCACCGGCGACAGCTCCCCGGTCGTCTGCTACGACGACAAGCAGCACGACGCCGTCAACCAGACGGACGCCTCCCTCGACCCGGCCGTCCGCAAGGCCGAGCACGTCAAGCAGGCCACCGAGCACGCCGCCGCCTGCCAGGCCAGGTCCGGCAGGCTGCTGCCCTTCGTCGGCACCCGCAACACCGCCCGCGACCTGGACGTGCTGCGCGCCGCGGTCGGCGACAAGCAGCTCAACTACCTCGGCATCTCCTACGGGACGTACCTCGGCGCGCTCTACGCCGAGGAGTTCCCGAAGAACACCGGCCGGCTGATCCTGGACGGCGCGGTCGACCCCGGCCAGGACCGGCTGGACCACGGGGTCGACCAGCAGGTCGGCTTCGAGAAGTCCTTCGAGCGCTTCGCCGCCGACTGCGTGGAGAACCACGCCGACGAGTGCCCGCTCGGCAAGGACGGCACCAAGGCCGCCAAGAAGGCCGCCGACTTCCTCGACGGGCTGTACGACCACCCGCTGACCACCAAGGACGGCCGCAAGCTCGGCCGCGACCAGGCCTGGACCGGCACCATCTCGCTCCTCTACGGCGACGAGACGACCGCCTGGAAGTACCTGCGCGCCGCCCTCGGCTGGGCGATGGTGCGCGACAAGGGCGACTACCTGCTGGCCTTCGCCGACGACTACAACGGCCGGGACGCGGACGGCCACTACAGCCCGGTGGACGAGGCCAACAACGCGATCGGCTGCGCCGACGCCGCCCGCCCCGCGCCCACCCCCGAGCACGCCAGGGCCGCCGTGGACCGGCTGCTCGCCGAGGCGCCGCTGATGTCCAGGGGCGTCACGGTGGACGACTTCAGCGAGGCCGGCTGCGCCTACTGGCCGTTCAGGACGCAGGAGACGCCGCACACCGTGCGGGCCGAGGGCAGCGCGCCGATCCTGGTGGTCGGCAGCACCGGCGACCCGGCCACCCCGTACGCCTCGGCCGAGGCGCTGGCCAAGGGCTTCGCCAACGCCACCCTGCTCACCCGGGTCGGCGAGGGGCACGGCGCCTTCGGGAAGGGCAACGCCTGCATCGACCGGGCCATGGAGGCCTACCTGACCGAGGGCACGATGCCGGCCGCGGGCACCCGCTGCGACTGAGTCCCGTGGACCGGCCCGGCCCGGCCCGGGTCCTCGGTGGACGGTGGCGCCGCGGCCGGCGGCAGGACGCGGGGAGGGCGCTGACGCGCAGGTGTCAACGTCACAACTTGATAGCTCGTCCGGATGAATTCGGCGCGCGCCCTCCCCAACTGATGACCGCTCAACTACCTTTGAGGCGCAGGTCGACCGGCGCCAACGCGCCCCTCGGCAGCCCCCATCCCACCGGTTCACCACCCCACTCCACCGGCACCTTCCCGCCCTCACGAGGAGGACCCGCTGGCCAGCGACATCCCGTCACAGCGGCTCGACGTCAGAACAGAGCCGACCCTCCTCGGGTTGCACCGCTTCAACGAAGCCGACGCCGGCGCTGCCGAGGAGGCCCTGCTGGCCTGCTGCGGCAGCCACCGCTGGGCCCTGCGGCTCACCGCACACCGGCCCTACCCCGACATCGAGTCCCTGCTGGCCGCCGCCAGCGAGGCCTCCTACGACCTCCGCCCGGCCGACCTCACCGAGGCGCTGGCGGACGAGAGCTGGATGCCGCAGCCGCTGCTCGGCATGCGGGCTCCCGGAAGCCAGGCCGCGCACACCGCGCTGCGGGCCGCGCACGCCGCGTACGAGGCCCGGTTCGGCCACGTCTTCGTGGTCTGCCTGGAAGGGGTCGCCCCGGAGGAGATGCTCGACACCGTGCTCTCCTCCATCCGCACCCGCCTCGCCAACGACCCGGACGAGGAGCGGCTGATCGCGTCCGACGAACTCCGCCGGATCGCCCTCACCCGCCTGGAGCACCTGGTCGCCACCCCCTCGGAGGCCGCGGCGCGCTGAGCGCACATCACCCACTCCTCCTCACCCACTCCTCTTCACCCGCGCGGGTGACCCCGCCCACGAAACCGCCCGGACGAGTGAGGCCGCGGCACCATCCGATCCGAACCACCACCGAATCCGAACCCGCCCCGCCCCGCGCCCCTCACCTTCCGGCACGGGGCGCGGGCATGCCGTCACCCATCGTGACGCCCTCGGGTTTGGTTCCCGCCCCGCTAGGCCAGAAGTGCCTGATTGATCACACCTGGGGCCCCCGGAGGCGGTTCACGGAAAGGCGTCGATAGGATGCTGGCGGCCGGTGGACCGTACCCGGCCGGGCTGACCGACACCGAAGCCGGCCGAGCCCCCAATCGCTTCCGGAGGGTTTTTCCGTGCCGGCTGGAACGCTGTACCGCGGCCGGGAAGGCATGTGGAGCTGGGTGGCTCATCGAGTCACCGGCGTCCTCATCTTTTTCTTCCTGTTCGCCCACGTCCTGGACACCGCCCTCGTGCGAGTGTCGCCGGAGTCCTACGACACCGTCATCCAGACGTACAAGACTCCGCTCGTGAACCTGATGGAGTACGGCCTGGTGGCCGCCATCCTGTTCCACGCCCTCAACGGCCTGCGCGTCGTCGCAGTGGACTTCTGGTCCAAGGGCCCGAAGTACCAGAAGCAGATGCTCTGGACCGTCGTCGGCGTCTGGGTCGTCCTGATGGCCGGTTCCTTCTACGGGATCCTCCAGCACACGCTGATCTCCTGGTTCGGGAAGTGAGCCGAGACATGTCCACGGAATACTCCGACGCCATCGTCGTCCCCTCCAAGCAGGCGCACACCGGCAGGGGACTGGGCACCGGCAACCCCGCCGACGCGTTCGTCATCGAGCCTCCGCGCCAGCGGACCAAGAAGACCCCGCGTCGCACCCGCACCAACTTCGAGATGCTGGCCTGGCTCTTCATGCGCCTGTCCGGTGTCGTTCTGGTCGTGCTGATCCTCGGCCACCTGCTGATCATGCTGGTGCTCGACGGCGGCGTCTCCAAGATCGGCTTCGCCTTCGTGGCCGGCCGCTGGGCCTCGCCGTTCTGGCAGGGCTGGGACCTCCTGATGCTCTGGCTCGCCATGCTGCACGGCGCCAACGGCATGCGTCAGGTGATCAACGACTACGCCGAGAAGGACTCGACCCGGCTCTGGCTCAAGGGGCTCATGGGCACCGCCACGGTCTTCACCGTGCTGCTCGGCACCCTGGTGATCTTCACCTTCGACCCCAACATCTGAGCCGCGAGCACCATCGACCATCGGCAGAGGCCAGAGGCGAGTTAACCCCCCATGCAGATTCACCAGTACGACACCGTCATCGTCGGCGCCGGCGGCGCCGGCATGCGAGCGGCCATCGAGTCGACGCAGCGCAGCCGCACCGCCGTCCTGACCAAGCTCTACCCGACCCGGTCCCACACCGGCGCGGCCCAGGGCGGCATGTGCGCCGCCCTCGCCAACGTCGAGGAGGACAACTGGGAGTGGCACACCTTCGACACGGTCAAGGGCGGTGACTACCTGGTCGACCAGGACGCCGCCGAGATCATGTGCAAGGAGGCCATCGACGCCGTCCTCGACCTGGAGAAGATGGGTCTGCCCTTCTCCCGCACCGAGCAGGGCCGGATCGACCAGCGCCGCTTCGGCGGTCACTCCCGCAACCACGGCGAGGCCCCGGTCCGCCGCTCGTGCTACGCGGCCGACCGCACCGGCCACATGATCCTCCAGACGCTGTTCCAGAACTGCGTCAAGCACGGCGTCGAGTTCTTCAACGAGTTCTACGTCCTCGACCTGCTGATCAGCGAGGGCAAGACCTCCGGCGTCGTCGCGTACGAGCTGGCCACCGGCGAGATCCACGTCTTCCAGGCCAAGTCGGTCGTCTTCGCCTCCGGCGGCACCGGCAAGTTCTTCAAGGTCTCCTCCAACGCCCACACCCTCACCGGTGACGGCCAGGCCCTGGTCTACCGCCGCGGCCTGCCGCTGGAGGACATGGAGTTCTTCCAGTTCCACCCGACGGGCATCTGGCGCATGGGCATCCTGCTCACCGAGGGCGCCCGCGGCGAGGGCGGCATCCTGCGCAACAAGGACGGCGAGCGCTTCATGGAGCGCTACGCCCCCGTCATGAAGGACCTCGCGTCCCGTGACGTCTGCTCCCGCGCGATCTACACCGAGATCCGCGAAGGCCGCGGCTGCGGTCCGGACGGCGACCACGTCTACCTGGACCTGACCCACCTGCCGCCGGAGCAGCTGGACGCCAAGCTGCCGGACATCACCGAGTTCGCGCGCACCTACCTCGGCATCGAGCCCTACACGGACCCGATCCCGATCCAGCCCACCGCGCACTACGCCATGGGCGGCATCCCGACCAACGTCGAGGGTGAGGTCCTGCGCAACAACACCGACATCGTCCCGGGCCTGTACGCGGCCGGCGAGGTCGCCTGCGTGTCCGTGCACGGCGCCAACCGCCTGGGCACCAACTCGCTGCTGGACATCAACGTGTTCGGCCGTCGCGCGGGCATCGCCGCCGCCGACTACGCCAACGCCAACGAGTTCGTCGAGCTGCCCGAGGACCCGGCCGAGAAGGTCCAGGCCCTGGTCGACGGCCTGCGCGAGAGCACCGGCACCGAGTCCGTGGCGCAGATCCGCAAGGAACTGCAGGAGACCATGGACGCCAACGCGATGGTGTACCGCACCGGCGCCACCCTGAAGCAGGCGGTCGAGGACATCGCCGCGCTGAAGGAGCGCTACAAGAACGTCTCCATCCAGGACAAGGGCTTCCGGTACAACACGGACCTGCTGGAGGCCGTCGAGCTGGGCAACCTGCTCGACCTGGCCGAGGTGCTGGCCGTCTCCGCGCTGGCCCGCGAGGAGTCCCGCGGCGGCCACTACCGCGAGGACTTCCCGACCCGTGACGACGTGAAGTTCATGCAGCACACCATGGCGTACCAGGAGGTTGCCGCCGACGGCACCACCTCCATCCGCCTCGACTACAAGCCGGTCGTCACGACCCGCTACCAGCCGATGGAGCGTAAGTACTGATGAGCACTCCGACCGTGGAGAAGCACTCGGCCGCTCTGGACGCGGTCGAAGCCGGTGCCGTCCAGCCGATCACCGTCACCTTCCGGATCCGCCGGTTCAACCCGGAGGAGCACCCGGACCCGGTGTGGGTGGACTACCAGCTGACGATGGACCCGAAGGAGCGCGTCCTGGACGCGCTCAACAAGATCAAGTGGGAGCAGGACGGCACCCTCACCTACCGCCGCTCCTGCGCGCACGGCATCTGCGGCTCCGACGCCATGCGGATCAACGGCCGCAACCGGCTGGCGTGCAAGACCCTGATCAAGGACGTCGACCCGGAGAAGCCGATCACGATCGAGGCCATCAAGGGCCTGACGGTCCTCAAGGACCTGGTCGTGGACATGGACCCGTTCTTCCAGGCGTACAAGGACGTCATGCCGTTCCTCATCACCAAGGGGAACGAGCCGACCCGGGAGCGCCTGCAGTCCGCCGAGGACCGCGAGCGCTTCGACGACACCACCAAGTGCATCCTGTGCGCCGCGTGCACGTCGTCCTGCCCGGTGTTCTGGAACGACGGCCAGTACTTCGGCCCGGCCGCCATCGTCAACGCGCACCGCTTCATCTTCGACTCGCGCGACGAGGGCGGCGAGCAGCGCCTGGAGATCCTCAACGACCGTGAGGGCGTGTGGCGCTGCCGCACCACCTTCAACTGCTCCGAGGCCTGCCCGCGTGGCATCGAGGTCACCAAGGCGATCCAGGAAGTGAAGCGGGCGCTGGTCACCCGCCGCTTCTGATCCCCGCCCGACACCCCGAAGGCCCCCGCCCGATCCTCCGATCGGGCGGGGGCCTTCGCCCGTTTCAGCGCAGGGCGCCGAGGTCCTTCGGCGCCGACCAGCCGCTGAAGGTCACCAGGTGCCGGTCGGGAGTGACGGCCCACAGGTCCGGCGTGCCGTCCCCATCACCGTCGCCCGAGCTGCCGAGCGTCGGGTACGCGGCGGTGG
Source organism: Kitasatospora sp. NPDC041917 (assembly GCF_055589745.1). Taxonomy (NCBI): domain Bacteria; kingdom Bacillati; phylum Actinomycetota; class Actinomycetes; order Kitasatosporales; family Streptomycetaceae; genus Kitasatospora; species Kitasatospora sp. NPDC041917. The sequence continues at coordinate 78,398 of NZ_JBVJBI010000010.1, forward strand.
TGAAGCCCGTGGCGACCACGTTCGCCGAGGGGTCGGCGAGGGCGGAGTAGTCGAAGGTGCCGTCGGCCTGCTTCGGAACCGGGTACGCGTGCAGCTCGCCGGTGGCCCGGTCGCGTGCCCACAGGGCGAGGTTCCCGGCCGTGTCCGGACCCGGGGCGACCAGGTCGTAGCCGGCCCAGCCGCCTGACGTGGTGAGCTTGCGGGCCGTCTGCCAGCCGTACGCGAAGTCGCCTCCGGCGTGCAGCCAGAGGTCGCCGTTCTCCAGTGTCACCAGCGCCGGGTCGAAGCCTCCGGCCGCCGGGCCCAGCGCGACGATCTGGTCCGCCTTCGACCAGTCGGAGGCGTAGTCCGCGGGGCACGGCACGTCCGTGCCCGTCGCGTCCACGCAGCTGGTCGAACGCCGGGCGCCGAGCAGGCTCCGGTCGAAGGAGCCGTAGTCGAAGTTCCGGTACAGGTAGAGGGCGCCCGAGCCCGGCCGGTGGAGGAACAGGTCGTCCAGGGACGGCGCGTGGTCGTCCGTCCAGCCGCGGTGGACGACCCGGTACGACGCCCAGCCGTTGTGGTCGGGCGAGGCGAGCGCCCGGATCGTCGCGTTGGGCGTGGTGTCGGTCGCGTTCACGCCGATGTACTGCAGGTTGCCCTGGGCGTCGGGCAGCACGATGTCCGCGGTGCCGTCCCCGTCGACGTCTCCGAGCGTCTTCGGCGGGTTCGGGTTCGACCGGGCGTAGAAGGTGTAGGAGGCCGAGGCGACGTTGCCCGTCCTGTCGACCGCCTGGACGATGAGGGTGTTGGTGCCCCAGTCCACGACCCTGAGGTCGACCTTCGCCGTACCGTCGGCGTCCGGCCGGACAGCGTTCGTCGAATTGCAGTCGCCGACCCCGAGGTAGTTCCAGCCGTACCGGAAGCAGTCGATGCCGGAGGCCGTGCCGCCGGCCGGCGCCGGGTCGAGCCCCGTGAGGACGAAGGTGCCGGTCTGGCCCGCGTACTTGGTGGCGGGGCCGCTCGCCGGGAAATCGGTCGAGGAGGCCGTGACGGTCGGGCTCGTGGTGTCCACCGAGAAGCGGCAGTCCGCCGACGGGGCGGAGGCCTGGGTGTCCTGGAGGGCCCAGGCGTGCCAGGCGTAGCTGTGCCCGTCCAGCAGGCCGGGGACCTTGACGCTGGACCGCTGGCCGTAGGCCTGCGCCTCACCGGTGTACACCGGGTCCTGGGCGCCCGTGGTCTCGTCCCGGACGCTGAACCGGGCACTGGTGCCGGTGACGTTCGCGACGAGCTTCGGACCGTACATGGTCCGTCCGCTCCAGAACGGGACGGTGGTCGAGTCGCAGGCGCTGGTGACGTAGTCACCGCCCTGTTCCGTCCCGAGGACGGTCGGTGCCGTGTCGGCCACGGCCGCCGTCGGCACGGTGAGCAGGCCCGCGGCCACGGTCGCCGCGACCAGCCCCCCGAGCCTGCGTGAACGCGTGTGCTTCTTCAAGGAATCCCCACCCTCTGTCGGCAGATCTGTTCGAGACGTGCACGAGCGGTGAGGATCCTGCCAGTGGGGGCCGACAGCGGCAACGGGGATTCTCAGTCGGTGGCCGGGGTGCGGCGGGTGGTGGCGCGAAGGCCGCGCACGCCGATGGTGCCGACGGCGATGCCGAGGGCGAAGGAGGTGACGGCGAGGAGCAGGTGGACCCAGAAGAAGGTGGTGGGCTGGGAGTGGTCGCCGTTGGTGAAGGCCTGGCCGCCGGAGTCCTTCCAGAGGTTCTTCACGAAGGTCGTCCAGATGACGATCGACCAGACCCCGAAGGCGGTCAGGAACCAGGAGGTGCGGCGGCTGAGCTTCATGGGGGTCCTCGGCGTGTGAAGGCGGTGTGCTTCCCCAGTATGCGCGGGCCGCCGATCGGCGTAGGGCGGGCCCCTCCTGCGGAGGACGGGCCCCGGGGGGAGGGCGCCGGGAGCCGTGAGTGGGTACGGTCTGCTGGTGCCCACACCCCGTCTCACATTCGCGCGCCTGTGCGCCGCGGTCACCGCGGCCCTGCCGGTACTGCTCGCCGCCCCGGCGGGCGCGGCCCCGCAGCAGCAGCCCCCGTCGGTCGCGATCGGCGGCGAGCGGCTCGGGCTCCCGGGGGTGCAGGTCGCCCCGATGGCGGGCGCTCCGCCGCTGCCCGCCGACCTCACCGGCCAGTCCTGGATAGTCTCCGACGCGGTGTCGGGGGAGGTGCTGGCGGCCAGCAATCCGCATCTGCGGCTGCCCCCGGCGAGCACTCTGAAGATCCTGTTCGCGGACACCGTGCTGCCCAAGTTCGACCGCAACGCGGTGCACCGGGTGGCCGACGAGGAGATCCAGGGGATCGGCCCCGGCAGCAGCCTGGTCGGCATCAAGGAGAACCTGGACTACCGGGTCGAGGACCTGTGGCGCGGGGTCTTCCTGAGCTCCGGAAACGACGCGGTGCACGTCCTGGCGCACATGAACGGCGGGGTGCAGCAGACCGTCGCCGAGATGCAGACGCGCGCCGACACGCTCCAGGCGCGGGACACCAGGGTGATCTCCCCGGACGGCTACGACATGGACGGCCAGGTGTCCTCGGCCTACGACCTGTCGCTGTTCGCCCGGGCCGGTCTGCGCAACGCGGACTTCCGGATGTACTGCGCGACCCGGGACGCGATGTTCCCCGGCGCCGTCGACCGGAACACCGGCCGACGCGGCAGCTTCGGGATCGCCAACACCGACCGGCTGCTGGGCAAGTACCCGGGCCTGATCGGCGTGAAGAACGGCACCACCACCAACGCCGGCTCGACCTTCGTCGGCGCCGCCGAACGCGACGGCCGCACCCTGCTGGTGACGGTGATGCACCCGTCGAGCTACCAGAAGGTGTACGACGAGACGGCCGCGCTGCTGGACTGGGGCTTCGCCGCGGCCGGCAAGGTCCAGCCGGTCGGCCGGCTGGTCGACGAGCTCCCGCCCGGCGGCGCCGAGCCGACCGGCCAGGCCGGCGGCGGTGACAGCACGCCCGTGCCGCCGCCGCACCCCGCCGCACCGGCGGCCGCGGCGCCCAGCGCGGCGGGCGGGGGCGGCCGGTTCGCTGTCGTCGGCTGGTCGGCCGTGGTGCTCGCCGGTGCCGCGCTCGGGTACGGCGCGGTGGTGCTGCGGCGCCGCTCCGCGGGCTGATCCGCCGGCTGATCCGCCGACGCCGAACCGGCTGAACACCGGCCCGCGGCAGGGCCCGGCCTCAGTCCTGGGGCCGAGCTTTCCCCTTTCCCTTTCTCTCCGTCCTCTCCTTCTTCCGGGCCCGGGCGGCCTGCTCCGCGGCGTCCGCCCGGGCCGCCGCCTCCGCCTTGTCGGCCGCTTCCAGCAGCGTCCGCCCGTGCGCCCTGGTCCGCTCCCGGGCGGCCCGCGGGTCGGCCGTCGCCGTCCAGGCCACGCAGTACATCAGCAGCCGGGAGACGAAGTTGATCCACAGCAGCAGCGCGACCGGCGTGGCGAACGCCCCGTAGAGGCTCCGTCCGGCGATCGAGCCCAGGTAGGAGGCGAGCAGGAGCTTCAGCAGCTCGAAGCCGACGGAGCCGATCAGCGCGCCCTGCACGAGGTCCCGGCGGCGCTGGTCGGTGATGCCGGGGAAGGGCGCCAGCAGGTAGGCGAAGAGCAGCATGTCGCACGCTATGGCGATCAGCACGCCGACGGCGGTGAGCAGGTACCCGCTGTTGAGGCCGATCGCGTCGGCGATCCGGCCGGCCAGCGTGGTCCCGGTGGCGGAGGCGGCCAGCGAGAACAGCGAGACCAGGCCGAGGCCGCCCAGCACCGCCACGTCCCAGGCCTTGCGCAGCACCGGGTTGCCCTCCTCCTGGGGCAGTTGCCACAGGTCCCGGATCGAGGTGCGCATGGTGTCCACCCAACCGAGGCCGGAGATCAGCAGCAGCGCCCCGCCGACCAGCCCGACGGTGCCCGCGTTGGACACCAGGGCCGGCAGGTTGAGCGCGTCCGAGAGCCCCGGCAGCTGGTCGGAGATGTGCTTCTGCAGCTCGTGCACCCGGTCGTCGCTGAGCGCCGCGGCGGCGATCGCCAGGCCCACCGTGAGCAGCGGGAAGAGGGCGAGGAAGCCGAAGAAGGTGACGGCGCCGGCCAGCCGGTTGCCCCGGGCGGCGGAGAAGTACTCGTACACCCGGTACGGGCGGCTGCGCAGCACCCGGGCCACGAGCGGGCCGAGGACCGGCAGACGGGTCAGGAAGTCCACCCACCGGTTATACCGGCCCTGTCCCCCGAATGGGCGTCAGGCCCCGGGTGGGTGTCCCGTGGGTTTCGGCGGCCCCGGCGAGGACCGGCAGGACGCCCCGCGGCTACCGCTTGACGAGTCGACGGGCCTTGGCGAGGGCTCGGACGGCCTGGTAGGCCCCGTAGCGGCCGTGGCTGAGCAGTTCGGTGCGCACGCCGTCCACGCCGGCCGGCGGCCGGTAGCCGGCCGGCCGCAGCCGGGCGCAGTGCCCGGCGGCCCGGCGGAAGTACTCGCGGCGGTCGCCGGGCGGGACCCGGCCGGGCTTGGAGACCACGGTGTTGAGGTGGTGCAGCATCCGGCCGTAGACGACCGGGCGCCAGCGCTCCAGGTCGGGGCGGCGGTCGAGGAAGGCGAAGACCAGGTCGTACTGGGCGAACACGTCGAAGTGCTTGCGGCTGGCGGTGGCCAGGATGTTGCCGCCCTCCTGGCGCTGGCGGTAGTGCACGCCGACCTGGTCGAGCAGGGTGATCCGGGCGGCGGCGAGCAGCGCCGGGTACGTCCAGGGGGTGTCCTCGTAGTAGCCGGCCGGGAAGACCAGCCGCTGTTCGGCGATGAAGCCGCGGCGGTAGGCCTTGTTCCAGACGACCTGGAGCAGGTCGAGCAGGTCGGGGCGGGCGTCGAGGTCGAAGACGTCCGGGGAGGCGGCGCCGAAGACGTGGGCGGAGGCGGCCCGGGTGATCCGGCCGTCGGCGTAGGTGCGGGCGTAGTCGTAAACCAGGATGTCCGGGTCACCCGTGGCGGTGAGCCGCTCGTCGATGCCCTTCAGCAATCCGGGGGTGAGTGTGTCGTCGCTGTCGAGGAAGATCACGTAGTCCCCGGTGGCGACCTCCAGGCCGGCGTTGCGGGCCCGGCCGAGGCCGACGTTCTCCGGCAGGTGCAGCACCCGCACCCTGGTGTCGGCGGCCGCGGCCTCGTCCAGCAGGGCGCCGCAGCCGTCCGGGGAGCGGTCGTCCACGGCGATCAGTTCGAAGTCCGGGCCGTCCTGGCCGAGTACCGAATCGAGGCATTCGGAGAGGTAGTCCTGGACCTGGTACACGGGGACGATCACGCTGAAACGGGACACGGACCCAGCGTAGTGGTCCCGGGGTGGGCGAGGTCCCCGGAGGTAGGATCGGGGGCGCACGTACGCACCGATCCAAGTGCGGCCAGGCCCCGTACGGGCTGCCACGCTCCTCCAGAGAAAGGCCTGCGTAGCCGATGGCTCCCCGCCTCTCCATCGTCGTCCCGATCTACAACGTCGAGCGCTACCTCGTCGAATGCCTCGACTCGATCGCCGCCCAGACCTTCACGGACTTCGAGTGCGTCATGGTCGACGACGGTTCGAAGGACGGCAGCGCGGCGCTCGCCGAGGCGTACGCGGCCGAGGACTCCCGGTTCCGGCTGGTCCGGCAGGTGAACAAGGGACTCGGCGCGGCCCGCAACACCGGCATCCGGCACATCGACCCGGACTCCGAGTTCCTGTGCTTCGTGGACAGCGACGACTCGATGCCGCCGAGCGCGTACGAGCTGATGATCAACACGCTGGACGAGACCGGCTCGGACTTCTGCACCGGCAACGTGCTGCGCTTCCGCGCCGTGGGCTACTACCAGTCCGGCGGCCACCTGAAGCCGTTCAAGGAGACCAGGCTCAAGACCCACATCACCGAGATCCCGGCGCTGGTCACCGACCGCACCGCGTGGAACAAGGTGTACCGCCGCTCGTTCTTCGACGGCGCCGGCCTGCTCTACCCCGAGGGCATCCTGTACGAGGACGCGCCGGTCAGCGTGCCGCACCACTACCTGGCCAAGAGCGTGGACGTGCTCTCCGAGCCGATCTACCACTGGCGCGAGCGCGAGGTCGGCGAGATGTCGATCACGCAGATGCGCACCAACCCCAAGGGCCTGATCGACCGGGTCGCCTCGGTCGAGCTGGTGCGCGCCTGGCTGATGAAGCAGACCGAGCCGCGCTTCGCCGAGTACCTGCGCTCCTACGACGAGAACACCCTCGTCGAGGAGATCCCGATGTTCTTCTCGTCCCTGGTGGAGGGGGACAAGGACTACCGGGACGCCTACCTCCAGCACGTCGGCCGGCTGCTCCGGGCGATCGGCTCCGACCACGTCGGCCGGCTGCGCGCGCCGGTGCGGCTGAAGTACCACCTGACGCTGTCGGGCCGGATGGACGAGCTGGTCGACCAGATCACGTACGAGCGCGAGAGCGGCGGCGGTGTCCAGGCCCGCGGCCTGCTGCGCCCGTACGCCGACTACCCGTTCCTGCGCGGCGGGCGCAAGAGCGTGCCGGCCGGGGTGCTCAAGCTGGACAACTCGCTGGTCATCCGCAGCCGGCTGTACCGGAGCGCCTGGGAGGACGGGAAGCTGCGGCTGACCGGGCACGCCTACCCGGAGCAGCTGGGCGCGGCCGGCAAGCACGACATGGTCCGCACCCTGGTGCTGCGCGAGGCCAAGGGCCGCCGGGTCATCGCGGTGCCGATGAGGACGACGTACAGCCCCGAGGCCACCGCGAGCTGCCAGCACGACCTGTACAGCTGCGACTGGTCCGGCTTCAACGTGGCCATCGACCCGAAGAGGCTCAGGCACCGCGGCCAGTGGAAGGACGGCAACTGGCGCGTCCTGGTGGCCGGCGCCGGCAAGGGCGGGGTCTACAAGGGCCGGATCTCGGCCGGGTGGAGCGACAGCGCGCAGTTCCTCCCGTCGCACTGGGTCGAGCCGGACGTGCGGATCGTGCCGTGGATCCGGGACAACTTCGTCTACCTCCGGGTGGAGACGGTCAAGGCCCGGGTGACCGGCCTGGCCGCGCACGGCGACCGGCTGGAGGTCTCGGGCGCGGCCCGCTCCGGCCCGAGCTTCGCCGGGGCGCGGCTGCGGCTCACCCACGCCGAGTCGGACCGCCACGTGACCTTCCCGCTGGAGCTGGGCGCTCCGGTCGGCTCGCTCCAGCCGTTCACCGCGCTCGCCCCGGTCGCCGAGCTGACCGCCGTCCGCGAGGCCTGGGCCGAGCTGGACCCGGTGGCCGGCGAGCGCAGCCGCGACCACTGGGACGGCTCCCTGCTGCTGGCCGACGGCAGCACCGTCCCGCTGGCCTGGGACGACCGCAACGCGCCCGAGCGGCTGCACCTGGCGCTGAACCCGCAGGCCCCGGTGGCCGAGCGCCGGGCGCTCTACTCCAAGCCCTCCCCCAACGGGCACCTCCAGTTCACCGACCAGGTGCTCCAGCCGCTGGTGGACGACGTGTCCTCGCGCGGCGCCGACGGCTTCCTGCTGAGCGGCTCGTTCCCGCTGCCCGGCGCGCACCGCTGGGAACTGGTGGTCCGTCACAAGTGGCGCGAGGAGGAGCACGCCTACCCGGTGGAGATCTCCGACGGCCGGTTCCGCACCGCGCTGCCCGCCGTGCCGACCGCCTCCTTCGCCGGCCGGGTGCCGCTCTCCCGGGGCACCTGGCACGTCGTCTTCCGCCCGGTCGGCGTGCAGGTGCCCGAACTGCCGGACGCCGCCGCGCTGGTCACCCCGGACTGCTTCGACGTCCTGCCGGTCGTGGTGGAGTCCCGCGGCAAGCGGATACTGCTGGAGCGTCGCGACCACGACGGCCTGTCGCTGGAGTCGGACTCGGTGCTGCTGCCCGAGGAGCGGGCCGGCTTCCGCCAGCGCCAGCTGCAGAGCGTGGACTACCCGGCTGCCCGACGGCTGCCGGTGCGCGACACGGTGGTGTACCACACCGGCAAGTACGGCACGTACTCCGGCTCGCCCCGGGCCGTCCACGAGGAGCTGGTCCGCCGCGGCCTGCCGCTGGAGCACCTGTGGGGCAACGACGACATGCAGGCCGAGCTGCCGCAGAGCGCGACCGCGCTGCGGTACCGCAGCCCGGAGTGGTACGAGGCGCTGGCCACCGCCAAGTACGTGGTGGCCAGCACCCACCTGCCCGACTTCTTCGTCCGCCGTCCCGACCAGGTGGTCGTCCAGACCTGGCACGGCACCCCGCTGAAGCAGATCGGCTTCGACTTCGAGAAGGTCTGGTTCACCGACTCCAAGTACCTCAAGAGCCTGGCCCGGGAGGTCCCGAACTGGAGCCTGCTGGTGGCCGGCAACCGCTGGTCGGCCCCGGTGCTGCGGCGCGCCTTCGACTTCAAGGGCGAGATCCTGGAGAGCGGCTCGCCCCGGAACGACCTGCTGTTCGCCTCCGACCGGGAGAAGACCGCCGAGCAGGTCCGGGAGCGGCTCGGCCTGCCCGAGGGCAAGAAGGTCGTGCTCTACGCGCCGACGTGGCGCGAGGACCGGCGCCGGCCGCAGGACGGCTACCAGATCGACCTGCGGATCGACCTGGCGGCGGCCAGGGCCGCGCTCGGCGACGACCAGGTGCTGCTGGTGCGCCGGCACCACCTGATGTGCGGCCAGATCCCGGGCGCCGGCAACGGCTACATCTGGGACGTCGGCAGCTACCCCGACATGGCGGAGCTGCTGCTGATCGCCGACGTGCTGGTGACCGACTACTCGGCGAGCGTGTTCGACTTCGCGGCGACCGGCAAGCCGATCGTGTTCTTCACCTACGACCTGGAGCACTACCGGGACAACCTGCGCGGCTTCAGCCTGAACTTCGAGGCCGAGGCGCCCGGCCCGATGCCGGCCACCTCCGAGGAACTCGTCTCCGTGCTCGGCCGGGTGGACGGGATCACGGCCGAGTACGCGGACCGGGCCACCGCGTTCCGCGAGGCGTACTGCGACCTGGACGACGGCAAGGCCTCCGCCCGGGTGGTCGACGCGATGCTCCGCAAGGAGTAGCCGCCGTACACGCTCCGGCGGGCGCCCGGCACCGATCGGTGCCGGGCGCCCGCATGTGTCCGGGCACCTGTGCGTCCGGGCGGAAGGGACCGAAAAGGGCCCGGCGGAAAGGACCGGAACACCGGATCCGCATTCGAACCGGCGTTCCCGGAAATGCATTCCCCGGGGCATTCGAAAAAGCGTGCAATTGACCCCGGCGCCATTTCTGGATGGGATGTTGACTTCCCTTCCGAAGGGCTCCCACCGCCATGCCTGTGCTCACGCGGCTGGTCCTGCCGCATGCCGCCCCCCGGGTGACCGCCGGCCGCCCCGCCGAGGACGAGGACGTCGTCTTCGGGCTGCTGCGCGCCCACTGGCACGGCCGCGGCCTGGAGCTCACCGGCTTCGCCCGCCCGAAGGGCCAGGACACCGCCCGCCCCGGCTCCGCCTGGACCTGGCTGACCCTGCGCCACCAGAACCGGTCCCAGCCGCCGCTGCACCTGCGCTCCCGCCCCCGCCGGATGCCCGAGGTCACCGACGACAGCGCCCAGTCCGAGCACAACCACGACTGGTCCGGCTTCACCGCGCTGATAGCACCCGGCCGGCTGCGCCGCGGGGACCACTGGCTGCTCGGCGACTGGCGGATCGAGGCCACGCTCTTCACCCGCCCCCGCCCCGCCCGGGTGCGCCGCCGGTACGGCGCCCTCGCCCCGCACTGGTGCGGCTCCGGCGAGTACCCGCCGGCCCACTGGGTGGACGACGGCGTCCGGCTCCAGCCGTTCTTCGCCGACGGCCGGCTGCGGCTGCGGCTGGAGCGCCCGGCCGTCCGGATCACCCGCGCCGCCCCCGCCCCCGACGGCCTGGACCTGGGCGGGGTCGCCGACGCCTGTCCCTCCGGCACCGTGCTGCGGCTGCGCCACCGGGAGAGCGACGCGGTGGTCGAGCAGCCGCTCGCCCGCACCGGCAACACCTTCACCGTCCGGGTGCCGTACCGGCCGTTCACCGCCGACGGGCGGGGCAGCGGCAGGCTGGAGCACTGGGACGCCGAACTGCTGCGCCCCGACGGCGGCACCGAACAGCTCTGCCTCGACGAGCGCGGCGGCCCGGTGGCCGGCCAGCACCCGCTGCCCGGTGTCCCGGACCGGGTGCTCTATCTCAAGCACCTCGCCGACGGCCGGCTCCAGCTCTGCGTCCAGCCCGCGGCCGGCCTGGTCGACCGGATCGCCGTACGGGACGGCGGCTTCGAACTGTCCGGCCGCTGCCCGGACCCGGCCGCGGACCGGCTGCAGCTGGTGCTGCGGCACGCCGGCTCCGCGAGCGAGGTCCGCACCCCGGTCGCCACCGGCCCGGACGGCCGCTTCCGGGTCCGGGTGCCCGCCGCCCGGACCGGCTCGGATGGCGTCGCGCTGCCGCTGCGCAAAGGCGTCTGGGAGGCCGCCCTGGAGCCGGTCGCCCGCCCCGGGGACGCCCGGCCGCTGCTCGCCGCCCCCGCCGCGCTGTCCGCCGTCCCCGCCGCCACCACCGCCGGCGGCAAGCGGGTCCTGCTGCAGCGCCGGTGGCACGACACCCTGGTGGTGGACTCCACGCCGGTGCTCACCGCCGCCGAGCGCAGCGCCTGGACGCAGCGCCGGCTGCGCACCGAGCGCTACCCGGCCGCCCGCCGCGCGCCACTGCGCGAGGCGGTGCTGTACGACGTGTTCGGCGGCCGCGGCTATGCCGACTCCCCACGCGCGGTGCACACCGAACTCGTGCGCCGCAACGCCCGGTTGGAGCACCTGTGGGTGGTCGACGACGCCCAGGCCGTGGTGCCGCCCGGGATCGTCCCGGTGCGCAGCTGGAGCCCGGAGTGGTACCGCGCGCTGGCCACCTGCCGGTACCTGGTCGGCAACACCCACTTCCCGGACTTCCTGGAGCGCCGTCCCGGCCAGGTCGTCGTGCAGACCTGGCACGGCTCCCTGCTGAAGCGGATCGCCCACGACGTCGAGAGCCCCTGGCTGGCCGACCGCGGCTATCTGGCGGCGCTCGACCGGGAGACGCCGCAGTGGAGCCTGCTGCTCTCCCCCAGCCCGTTCGCCACCCCGATCCTGCGGCGCGCCTTCCGCTACGCCGGCGAGCTGCTGGAGTCCGGGTACCCGCGCAACGACGTGCTCGCCCGACCGGACCCGCGGACCGTCGCCGCCGTCCGCCGCCGGCTCGGCGTTCCCGAGGGCCGGCGGATCGTGCTGTACGCACCGACCTGGCGCGAGGACCAGCAGCGCGGCGACGGCGAGGGCTTCCGGCTCGACCTGCGGCTGGACCTCGACCACGCCCGGCGCCTGCTCGGGCCGGACCACGTGCTGCTGGTCCGCCCGCACGCGCACGTGCGCGAACCGCTGCCCGGCGCCGGCGACGGCTTCCTGTACGACTGCGGGGACTACCCCGACCCGCAGGAACTGCTGCTGGTCGCGGACGTCCTGGTGACCGACTACTCGTCGATCATGTTCGACTTCGCCATCACCGGCCGTCCGATGTACTTCTTCACCTACGACCTGGAGCACTACCGCGACACCCTGCGCGGCTTCTCCTTCGACTTCGAGGCGAACGCCCCCGGCCCGCTGGTGCCGACCTCGGCCGAACTGCTCGGCGCGCTGCGCGGACTCGCCGACGGCGACGGCGGACCGCCGCCCGACTACGCCGAGCGCTACCGGCGCTTCCGGGCCGAGCACTGCGCCCTGGACGACGGCCGCGCGGCCCGCCGGGTGGTCGACCGGATGCTCGAACTCGGCGGCCGGGGAGGCCGGGCGGCGGGGCTAGGCTGCGCGGCGGGGCCAGGAGACGCCCCGGTTCACCCGAACGGGTAGCTCCGCCAGGGCCGCCAGACCTCGTCCGCGCCGAACCGGGAGAGGCCGAAGCCCTCCACCGGGAAGTCCGCCCGGAAGTCGCGTGCCTGCTCGTACGCCTGGTCCAGCACGTCGTCCGACAGTCCGTGGGCGACCGTCACGTGCGGGTGGTACGGGAAGGCCAGCTCGCGGGCCAGCGGGCCGGAGCGGATGTCCGCCTCCAGCAGCCGGCACTCCTGGGCGCCCTCCTCGACCCGGACGTACACCACCGGGGAGACCGGGCGGAAGGTCCCGCTGCCGTGCAGCAGCATCCGGAACGGGCGGTGCGCGGCCGCCACCGCCGCCAGGTGCTCCTCGATCTTCGGCAGCGCCTCGGCGGGCACCTCGGTCGGCGGCAGCAGGGTGACGTGGGTGGGTATCGACCGGGCCAGCGGATCGCCGTGCCCGGCCCGGGCGTCCTGGACCGCCGTGCCGTACGGGTCCGGGACGCTCACGGACACGCCGATGGTGACGACCTCGGGGAGGTCGCCACCACCGGGCAGGTGCGTGAGGGGAGTCACCGCTTGGCGGCCGGAAGGAAGCCGATCCGGTCGTACACCGTCTCCAGCGTCACCGACGCCACCGCGCGCGCCTTCTCGGCGCCGATCGCCAGCACCCGGTCCAGCTCCGCCGGGTCGTCCAGGAACACCCGGGTGCGCTCCTGGAAGGGGGTGACCCACTCGGTGAACAGCTCGGCCAGCTCGGTCTTCAGGGCGCCGTACATCTTGCCCTCGAAGTGCTCGACCAGCTGGTCCACCGACCGGCCGCTGAGCGCGGAGTGGATGCGCAGCAGGTTGGAGACGCCCGGCTTCTCCTCCTCGTCGTAGGAGACGACGGTGCCGGTGTCGGTGACGGCGCTCTTGAACTTCTTGGCGCTGACCTTCGACTCGTCCAGCAGGCTGACCAGGCCCTTGGCCGAGGAGGCCGACTTGCTCATCTTGATGCCCGGGTCCTGGAGGTCCATGATCTTCGCCGTCTCCTTGAGGATGTACGGCTTCGGGATCGTGAACGTGGGGGCGTAGCGCGAGTTGAACCGCTCGGCGATGTCGCGGGTGATCTCCACGTGCTGGCGCTGGTCCTCGCCGACCGGGACGGCGTCCGCCTGGTAGAGCAGGATGTCCGCGATCTGGAGGATCGGGTAGGTGAACAGGCCGACCGTGGTGCCCTCGGAGCCGTACCGGGAGGACTTGTCCTTGAACTGGGTCATCCGCGAGGCCTCGCCGAAGCCGGTGAGGCAGTTCATCACCCAGGCGAGCTGGGCGTGCTCGGGCACGTGCGACTGGACGAAGAGCGTGCAGTGGTCCGGGTCCAGGCCCGCGCCGAGCAGCTGGGCGGCGGAGATCCGGGTGTTCTCGCGCAGCGTCGCCGGGTCCTGCGGCACCGTGATCGCGTGCAGGTCGACGACCATGTAAAAGGCGTCGTTCTCCTTCTGCAGGTCGACCCACTGGCGCACCGCGCCCAGGTAGTTGCCGAGGTGGAACGAGCCGGAAGTGGGCTGGATGCCGGAGAGCACCCGGGGACGGTCCTTGGCCGGACCGGTGACCGCTGCGTTGACCATGCGCGCCATTGTTCCAGTTCCACCGCTCGCTCAGGAAACCTCCGCCCCCGGAGGTTCGGCCAGTGTGACCGCACTCACCCCGACCCGGGCGATCCGCCGGCCCTCGACCTTGGCCACCGTCAGCAGCACCCCGCCGCCGCCCTCGACCGGAACGCGCACCTGGTCGCCGTCCCGGGGCAGCCGGCCGAGCGCGGCGACCAGGCAGCCCGCCACCGTCTCGTACGGACCCTCGGGCAGGGTGACGCCGGTCTCCTCGGCGAAGTCGCCGAGGTTGAGCAGGCCGTCCAGCTCGACGCCGCCGCCGGCCAGCCGGCGGGTGGGGGCGGCCTCCGGGCGGTCGTACTCGTCCCGGATCTCGCCGATCACCTCCTCGACCAGGTCCTCCAGGGTGACGATCCCGGCGGTGCCGCCGTACTCGTCCACCACGATGGCCAGGTGGTGGCCCTCCCGGCGCATCTCGCCCATCGCCTCCAGCACCAGCTTGGTGCCGGGCAGCAGCTTGACCGGGCGGGCCAGGTCGCGGACCTTGACGGCCTGCTCGCCGCGCGCGCCGTACAGGTCGCGGACGTGGACGAAGCCGACCACCGCGTCGGCGCTGCCCTCGACCACCGGGTAGCGCGAGTGCGGGGAGGTGTCGGCCTGGTGCCGCACGGCGGCCAGCGGGCGCTCGGCGTCCAGGAACGTCACCTCGGTGCGCGGGACCATCACCTCGCGCAGCTGACGCTCTCCGGCGGAGAACACATCGGCGATCAACGCCCGTTCGTCGCTTCCGAGTTCGGTGTTGGCGGCGACCAGGCCGCGCAGTTCCTCGGAGCTCATCGAGCCGCGGCCCGCCGCCGGGTCGCCGCCGAGCAACCGGACCATCAGGTTGGTGGAGTGGCCGAGCAGCCAGATCACCGGCCGCAGCACCACCGACATCACGTCCACCACCGGGGCGGCGATGACCGAGATGGACGCGGCGCGCTGCAGGCCGATCCGCTTGGGGGTCAGCTCGCCCAGCACCAGCGAGGCGTAGCTGATCACCAGGGTGAGGCCGACCAGGGCCACCGCGTCGGCCACGCCCGCGGACAGCCCGGCCCGGACGAACAGCGGTGCGACCTTGCCGGACAGGGTGTCCGCGCCGAAGGCGGCCGACAGGAAGCCCATGCAGGTCACCCCGACCTGGACGGCGGCCAGGAAGCGGTTGGGGTCGGCCGCCAGGTGCGCGGCCCGCGCCGCGCGCCGCGTGCCGAGCCCCTCCAGCGTCCGGATCTGGCCCTCGCGCAGCGAGATCAGCGAGATCTCGGCGACGTTGAACAACCCGCCCAGCAGGATGAAGACGAGGACGAGCGCGGCGTCCCCGAGTGTTTCGTTCACAGCGGGCCAGTGTAGGACGGCCGCTGCCGCGAGGACCCGAACACGACGGCGGCCCGCCGCTTCCGGGAGGGAAGCGGCGGGCCGCCGGCGGAACCGTGCGGGGCGGGCTCAGATGAGGCCCAGCTCCTGGACCGCGTCGCGCTCCTCGGTCAGCTCCTTGACCGAGGCGTCGATGCGGGCGCGCGAGAAGTCGGAGATCTCCAGGCCCTGGACGATCTCGAACTTGCCGTCCTTGGTGGTGACGGGGAAGGAGGAGATCAGGCCCTCCGGAACGCCGTAGGAGCCGTCGGAGACGACACCCATGGAGGTCCAGTCGCCCTCGGCGGTGCCGTTGACCCAGGTGTGGACGTGGTCGATGGCGGCGTTGGCGGCCGAGGCGGCCGAGGAGGCGCCGCGGGCGTCGATGATGGCGGCACCGCGCTTGGCGACGGTCGGGATGAACTCGCCCTCCAGCCAGGCCAGGTCGCTGCCGACGGCCTCGAAGGCCGGCTTGCCGGCGATCTCGGCCTGGAAGATGTCCGGGTACTGGGTCGCGGAGTGGTTGCCCCAGATGGTGACGCGCTTGATGTCGGAGACCAGGGCGCCGGTCTTGGAGGACAGCTGGCCGACGGCGCGGTTGTGGTCCAGGCGGGTCATCGCGGTGAAGCGCTCGGCCGGGACGTCCGGGGCGTTGCGCTGGGCGATCAGGGCGTTGGTGTTGGCCGGGTTGCCGACGACCAGGACCTTGATGTCGTCCGCGGCGTTGTCGTTGATGGCCTTGCCCTGCGGGCCGAAGATGCCGCCGTTGGCCGACAGCAGGTCGCCGCGCTCCATGCCCGCGGTGCGCGGACGGGCGCCGACCAGCAGCGCGACGTTGGCGCCGTCGAAGGCCACGTTCGGCTGGTCCGTGATCGTGATGTCGCGCAGCAGCGGGAAGGCGCAGTCGACGAGCTCCATGGCGGTGCCCTCGGCGGCCTTGAGGCCCTGCGGGATCTCCAGGAGGCGCAGGTTCACCGGCACGTCGGCACCGAGCAGGTGGCCCGAGGCGATGCGGAAGAGCAGCGCGTAGCCGATCTGGCCGGCTGCTCCGGTGATGGTGACGTTGACGGGGGTGCGGGTCATTTCTACCTTCTCCAGCAAATCGCCAGGCGCCCCAGGCACACCGGCACTGGAGCCAGGATGATCTCTCTCGACGTCGAGAGACCGGCGTCAGGTTATCGCAAAGGGAAGCGTATGCCCGGTGTCCCGGCGTGGCTGATGCGTCACAGAAGCAAGGCGGCCCCCGCCCGGGCCCTGGATTTCCACGGGACCGGGCGGGGGCCGTCGCAGGCCCTGCGGATCAGTGCCTGGGCCGGCCCATCAGCTGGCCGATGTTGTCGAGCAGCGGGATCTGCAGCCACGGGTTCGGCTGCGCCACCAGGGTCAGCAGCACGATCGAGATGCCCAGGAAGCTCAGCACGATCACGTCGGTGAAGCGGCTGCGCACCGCCAGCATCCCGACCTCGGGCAGCACCAGCCGCAGCACCGCGCCGAGCAGCACGCCGCAGCCGAGGATCAGCAGCCCGTACTTGAACCCGTCCTTGAAGTCGGCGAACCAGGTGACCGCGAGGCCGGCGCCGACGACCAGCAGGACCAGCGTGATCGGCCACTGCCGCACCGGCAGGGCGTGCTCGCGTCCGAGGGCCGCGGAGGCGCCCTCGGGCGGCAGGGTGCCGGTCGTCCTGACCGGCCTGCGGCGGGACCGTGCCGGTCGCGGTTCAGTCATGCTCGCCGTCCCTGGGGTGTCAGATGCCGGCGCGGCGCTCGGCCGCCTCGACGATGTTGTTGAGCAGCATCGCGCGGGTCATCGGGCCCACGCCGCCGGGGTTCGGGGAGATCCAGCCGGCCACCTCGGCCACACCCGGGTGCACGTCGCCGACGATCTTGCCCTCGCTGCGGCTGACGCCCACGTCCAGCACCGCCGCGCCCGGCTTGACGTCCTCCGGCTTGACCAGGTGCGGCACGCCGGCGGCGGCCATGATGATGTCGGCCTTGCGCAGGTGGGCGCCGAGGTCCCGGGTGCCGGTGTGGCACAGGGTGACGGTGGCGTTCTCGCTGCGGCGGGTCAGCAGCAGGCCGATCGAGCGGCCGACGGTGATGCCGCGGCCGACCACGACCACCTCGGCGCCGTTGATCTCGACGTCGTGGCGGCGCAGCAGCTCGACGATGCCGAGCGGGGTGCACGGCAGCGGGCCCTCGATGCCCAGGGCGAGCCGGCCGAGCGAGGTCGGGTGCAGGCCGTCGGCGTCCTTGTCCGGGTCCATCAGCTCCAGGACCGGGTTCTGGTCCAGGCCCTTGGGCAGCGGCAGCTGGACGATGTAGCCGGTGCAGGACGGGTCGGCGTTGAGCTCGCGGACGACGTTCTCGACGTCCTCCTGGGTGGCGGTGGCGGGCAGCTCGCGCTGGATCGAGGCGATGCCGACCTCGGCGCAGTCCTTGTGCTTGCCGTTCACGTACCAGCGGCTGCCCGGGTCGTCGCCGACCAGGACGGTGCCGAGGCCGGGCGTGACGCCCTTCGCCTTGAGGACCGCCACGCGGGCGGCGAGTTCGGACTTGATCGCGGCGGCGGTGGCCTTGCCATCGAGAATCTGGGCAGTCATGACCCCATTCTCCCGGATCGCCGGGGGTCTCCGTACCGAGGGCGTCCGACCGCTGCCGACACGCTCGCGGGCGCGGTTGCGGGCGCGGTCCCGGGCGCGGCTCCGGGCGCGACTCCGGCCCGCTCCCGGGCCCGCTTCCGGGGTGGACGAACGGGTGAACGGACGGGTACGAAGGTCCGACGCACGTTGCGGTTGCGCCACAGTCTTGACGCGGCACGCGGAACCGGCTGGACAGGGCGCCGCCGTCCGGATGACGATAAGCGCGCATTCCCGCCGCGATACCGGCCCGGTGACGGGCCGACGGACCCCGCGGCGGGGCGTACCCGGGGGAAAGAGCCAGTGAGCCGACCACAGCAGAACGAGCAGTCCGACCGCGGGGGCACCGTTCCGCCCGCGCCGTACCCGTCGGCCGCCTCGCACCCCTGACGCTCACCACGCTGCGAGCCGCGGCGCCCGTCACCGCCGCCGGGCCGTTCCCCGCTCCGCCGACGTCCCCCTCGGCCGGTGACCCGACTCACCGACCGGGACCGTCGGCGTCCCGTCCCCGCGTCCCCGTAACTGCCCGGAGGCATCCATGACGTACCCGCCCGACCCGAACAACCCGTACGGCCAGCCGCCGGCCGCCCCGGGCTACGGCTACCCGCAGCAGGCCCCGCCGCAGGCCGCCCCGGGCTACGGCTACCCGCAGCAGGCCCCGGCCTACGGGTATGCGCCGATGGTCCCGCCGTCCATGCCGGGCCTGATGACCACGGCCCGGGTACTGCTGTTCATCGTCGGCGGCGTCCAGACGCTCGCCGCGATCTCCTACGTGATCATCGGGGCGGCGGCCAAGGACGTCACCAACGCCGCCAGCCGGACCACCAGCGACGACAACCCGTTCACCGCGCTGGGCGACGCCGCCGCCGGTGTCCTGCTCGTCGTCGGCGTGCTGTTCGGGCTGTTCGCCGCGCTCTCCATCACGCTCGGCGTGAAGTTCGGCAAGGGCGGCAACGCCGTCCGCGTCACCACCATCGTGTACGGCTCGCTGGGTGCCCTGGTCGGCCTGCTGATCCTGCTCGGCGCCATCTCCGGCGGCACCGCGGTCGGCCTGGTGATGGCCCTGCTCTGGCTGGCGATCAGCATCATCTGGATCACCGCCATGTGCGTCCAGGACGGCGTCAACTGGTTCAACCGGCCGCGTTACTGACCGGCCCGCACGACCAGCGCAGAGCGGCCCGGCTCCCTCCTCGGAGGGGGCCGGGCCGCTCTGTCGTGCCGTCACACCGTCACGCCGCCGGCGGGGCCGGTGGAATCGGCGGGATCAGTGGAAGAAGTGCCGCGCGCCGGTGAAGTACATGGTCACGCCGGCCTCGGCGGCCGCCGCGACGACCTCCTCGTCCCGGATCGAGCCGCCGGGCTGGACGATCGCCCTGACACCGGCCGCGATCAGGATCGCCGGGCCGTCCGCGAACGGGAAGAAGGCGTCCGAGGCCGCGTAGGCGCCCTTGGCGCGCTCGCCGGCCCGCTCGACCGCGAGCTTGCAGGAGTCCACCCGGTTGACCTGGCCCATGCCGACGCCGACCGAGGCGCCGTCCTTGGCCAGCAGGATCGCGTTGGACTTGACGGCCCGACAGGCGCGCCAGGCGAAGGCCAGCTCGGCCAGCTCGTCGGCGGCCAGCGCCTCACCGCTGGCGAGGGTCCAGTTCGCCGGGTCGTCGCCCTCGGCGTGCACCCGGTCGGCGTCCTGGAGCAGCACGCCGCCGGAGATCGGGCGCACCTCCTGGCGGTTGGCCGGGGCCTCGGGGGCGAGCAGCACCCGCAGGTTCTTCTTGCGGGTGAGCACCTCCAGGGCGCCCTCCTCGTAGCCGGGGGCCACCACGACCTCGGTGAAGATCGGGGCGATCTGCTCGGCCAGCGCGACGGTGACCGGGCGGTTGACGGCGATCACGCCGCCGTACGCGGAGACCGGGTCGCACTCGTGCGCCTTGCGGTGCGCCTCGGCGACGTCGGCGCCGGTCCCGATGCCGCACGGGTTGGCGTGCTTGATGATCGCGACGGCCGGCTCGGCGTGGTCGTAGGCGGCGCGGCGGGCGGCGTCGGTGTCGACGTAGTTGTTGTACGACATCTCCTTGCCGTGCAGCTGCTGCGCGCCGGCCAGGCCTCCCGTGCCGTCGCTGTAGAGCGCGGCGCCCTGGTGCGGGTTCTCGCCGTAGCGCAGCACGTTCTGCCGCTCCCAGGTCGAGCCGAGGAACTCGGGGAAGCGCTCGTCGCTGGGCGCGTAGCCGTCCTCGAACCAGGAGGCGACGGCCACGTCGTAGGCGGCGGTGTGGGCGAACGCGGCACCGGCCAGGCGCTTGCGGGTGGCCAGGTCGAAGCCGCCCTCCTGCGCCGCCTTCAGCACGTCGCCGTAGCGGGCCGGGTCGACCACCACGGCCACCGAGGGGTGGTTCTTGGCGGCGGCGCGGACCATGCTCGGGCCGCCGATGTCGATCTGCTCGACGCACTCGTCCGGGGTGGCGCCGGAGGCGACGGTGGCCTTGAACGGGTAGAGGTTCACCACGACCAGGTCGAAGGGCTCGACGCCGAGCTCGGCCAGCTGGGCGCGGTGCGACTCCAGCCGCAGGTCGGCCAGCACGCCGGCGTGCACCCGGGGGTGCAGCGTCTTCACGCGCCCGTCCAGGCACTCCGGGAAGCCGGTCAGCTCGGAGACCTCGGTCACCGGGACACCGGCGGCGGCGATCCGGCCGGCGGTGGAGCCGGTGGAGACGATGGCGACCCCGGCGGCGTGCAGGCCCTGGGCCAGCTCCTCCAGACCGGTCTTGTCGTACACGCTGATCAGCGCGCGACGGATCGGACGGACGTTCTCCGAAACGGGCGTGGTGGAGCTGGCACTCATGCCGGAATCCATACCTTTCGGTCCTCGATGCGGTGACCTTCGCGGGCCAGCCGGCCCACGACGTCGACGAGCAACTGGCGCTCGACAGTCTTGATGCGCTCGTGCAGCGCTTCGCCGCCATCGGCGTGGTCGGCGTCGACGACCTCGACGACGCCCTGCGCGATGATCGGCCCGGTGTCCACGCCGGAGTCGACCAGGTGGACGGTGCAGCCGGTGACCTTCACGCCGTACGCGAGCGCGTCGGTGACGCCGTGGGCGCCGGGGAAGGAGGGCAGCAGTGCGGGGTGGGTGTTGACGGTCCGCCCGGCGAAGGCGGCGATGAACTCGGGGCCGAGGATCTTCATGAAACCGGCCGTGACCACCAGGTCCGGCTGGTACTCGGCGACGGAGGCGGTCAGCGCGCGGTCCCAGGCGGCCCGGTCCGGGTGGTCCTTCACCCGGTGGACGAAGGTCGGCAGGCCCGCCTTCCCGGCGCGCTCCAGGCCCGCGATCCCGTCCCGGTCCGCGCCGACGGCGAGGATCTCGGCGCCGTAGGCCGGGTCGGCGACGGCGTCGATCAGCGCCTGCAGGTTGGTGCCGGAGCCGGAGACCAGCACCACCAGGCGGGCCGGTCCGGGCGTACGGGGCGGGAAGTGCTGGGCGGGGGCGGCGGCCACTGCGCGTCTCTCCGTAGGTCGGGCGCCGTCCGCTGGTACGTCCACCGGTGGTGGGGCCACTACGAACGGCAGGTCGAGCGAGGGGGAACTCCAGGGAAATCCGCCGCGACGCGGGCCCCGGGGAACCTCTGTGGGCTGCTGACCGTCACCACGATAACGGCTGGTCGGAGGGCCTCCGCACCCTCCCGGCGGCGCTACGCGCGTAGTTGAGACGGGGATCTCCTCCGGCCCACCGCACCGGCCCCGGCGTCCCCGCCCGCCCCGCGGCACCGGGCCGCCGATGGCCCGACGGACGACTGCGGGATCATTGGGGGCGCGGGAGACCGCTCCGACGCGAGAACCTCCGAACGAGCCCCGACCGAGAAGGAATGGCTGAACCCATGAGCAGCGGCGACGACACCGGCGAGCGCAACCCCTTCGCGCCGCCGCCGGCGGATGCCCCGGACCAGCCGTGGCAGCCGCGCAGCCCCTGGGCCGGCGGGGGTCACGGCTCCGACGGCCAAGCGGGCCCCACCGGACAGGGCGGCCCCGCCGGACAGGGCGGCTCCGACGGCAGGGGCGGCTCCGACGGCAGGGGCGGCGAGCGTCCGCAGCTGCCGCCGCAATGGGGCCCCGGCGACGGCCGCACCGGCCAGCGACCGCCGTCCCCGCAGCCGCCCCGGCTCGACCTCGCCGATCCGGCCCACCGCAAGGCCCGCAACGCGGCGCTGGCCGGGCCGTTCGCCCTGATCTGCCTGTTCGCGGGATTCCACTGGATCGCCCTGCTGATCGGGGCGCTCGGCGTCGTCTGGGGCGTCGGCGCGCTGCGGACCCGGCGGCCCGCCCCGGCCGCCACCGTCGCCGGGCCGGCCGGGCCGCTCCCCGCGGCCCCCGCCCCGAACCCGCTCACCCCGGCGGCGCTCGCCGGCATCCTGACCGGTGCGATGACCATCGTGGTCGCGACCTCGGTGATCGGCCTCGGGTACCACTACCGCGACTACGTCACCTGCGTCCAGGACTCGCTGACCAGCGTCGGCGCCCAGAACTGCGACCGGTACGCGCCGCAGTGGTACGTGGACTTCACCGGGAACACCGAGTAGCCGGACCTCCGGGTCCGCCCGGCCGCCCCGGCCCCGGTCAGTCGTCGAGGCCCGCTCAGTCGTCGAGGCCCGCGCGGTCGTCCGGATCCCGCCCGTCGGGGCCCGGTCCGCCGGCTGCGGGCCCGGCACCCGGCTCCGAAAGCCGCAGCACGAGGGCGTACGTACGGGCGCGCAGCCCCAGCACACCCCGGCGGGCCTGGCGCGCGAGCCGGGCGTACACGCCCACACCGTCCGCCGGGCCCAGCATCCGGTACCGGACCAGCAACGCGCCCGGGACGGCGACCAGCGCGATCCAGCCCGCCGCCGCCGGACCCGTCCACGGCAGCGGCCCCACCCACGCCAGCCGCTCCCCCGCCAGCGCCCCGCCGGAGAGCCGGCCCAGCACCGCCGCCCCGGCCCCGACCCACAGCGCCGCCGCCAGCGCGGCCACCGCCGTCGCGGCCGGCGTCCAGGGCTCGGGCCGCTCCCCGGCCCCCGCCCCGGAGACCGGCAGCCGCCGGCCCGCCGCCGCACGGCCCAGCAGCACCGCCGGCACCACCCCGGCCAACAGCGGCAGGACCGACGCCGCGAGCCGCCAGCCGCCCGGCCCGTCCGCCGGCAGCAGGGCGAACAGCGGGAACTCGGGCACCGGGCCCAGCACCGCACCGGTCGGCGACACCACCGTCCCGGCGCCGAGCGCGAAGCCCGGCCCCAGCGCGTACGCCGCACCCCACAGCACCGCGTTCGGCAGCAGCGCCAGCGCGAGCAGCACCAGCCCCAGCAGCGCGACGGGCCCACCGCCGAGCAGCGCCATCCCGCGCCCACCGCCCGCCACCGCGTCCAGCACCGCCGAGAACACCACCAGCAGACCGCCCGCCGCGACCAGCCCGGCCCCGGCCGCCAGCGCCGCGGCCCGTACCACCGGCGCACCGTCGACCGGGCGGTACGGCGGCGGGAGGCGGTCCAGCGGGGAGTCGACAGGCACGTCGAGGACGGCCACCGAGCGGGCCCCCGCGGCCGTCGCCAGGCCCGCCACCAGCGCCACCACCAGCACGTCCGGCAGCACCCGGCTGCGGAACGGCCCGGTGGCCGCGCAGTGCAGCGCCACCGCGAAGGCCACCGCGCAGTACCCCGCCCACACCGCCACCGGACCGCCCCAGCGCGGGCGCGGCCCGCGCCGCGCGGCCACCCTGGCGGCCGCCCGGTAGAGCCGGACCACGGCCAGGGCGCCGAGCAGCAGCGGAGTGACCGTCAGCGGGGCGTCCGCCGGCCCGCGCAGCAGCGGCGCTCCGTGCCCCAGCAGCCAGAGCGCCCCCGCCAACCGGGTGACAACGCCCGCGTCGTCGTCCGCGTACGGCGTCGCCACCCAGAGCCCGAGCACCGGCGCCCCGACCACCGCCAGGCCGACCAACGCCGTCCGCACACCCGCCAACAGGTCGGCCAGCGCGGGGCGTCCGCCCAATTCACCGGGCGACTCCAGGATCGGACGGCCCATCAGCTGCGTCATGGGCCACATGGTGCCAAGGCGACTCGCCATGCTCCGTGAAGCGCCAAACCGCCGCCGTGTCCCAGATTATTGGCTTATGCGCATTTTCAGACCTTGCCCCCAAGCCGCCGGCGCCCCGGCCCGGAGCGTCTGATGGCCACGCCACCCACCGCCGACTCCCCCACTCCGGAGCGCCACCGCAGGCCCGCCCGCGCCGAGACCGACCCGGGCCGCCTGCTGCGGACGCTGACCCCCCGTGAGGCCCAGACCCTGGCCCACCTCGCCGCCGGCCACGACCTCCCCCGCACCGCCGCCACCCTCGGGGTCACCCCCACCACCGCCCGCAGCTACCTCCAGCGCGCGATGCGCAAGCTCGGCACCCGCACCGCGGCGGAGGCACTCGCCCTGCTGGCCGGCACACCGCCGCGCCCCCAGGACCCCGGCCCGACCGGACACCCGGCGAACTCCGCCGGCCTCGACCCGGCCGACCCGGGGCCGGCCCCGGGTGCCGGGCTCCCACCGGCCGAACCGGTCCTCCTGCGGCCGGTCCCGGGCTCCTCCGCCCCGGCCGCCCCCGGTTCCGTGGTCGGGGCCGACCGCCCGCGGGCCGACGCGGCGACGGACGGGGAGGCGACCGGGAAGCGGAGCCGTACCCGAGCCGGGAAACCCGCTCCGGGACCCTCGGGCGGCACCCGGCGGACGGCCCCGGCCGGGCAGCCGCGGCAGGCCGCCGACGGGCCGCCGGCCGCCGAGAGGAGCGCCGCCCCCGGGCGCGCGCAGGAGCCACGCACGCCCGGGGGCCGGCCAGGAGCCGCCGCCCTCCAGGCACCTCCGGCCGCGGCGGCGGACGACGGGCGGCGTCAGCCGTCCGACACCGGCCACCCGCCGACGGCCCCCGGGGATCCCGACCGGCACGGCGGCACTCCCGGCACTCCCGGCGCCGGGCCGGCCTGGCAGGCGAGCGCTCCGACCACGGACGCGGCCGGTGGAGGCGGGTCCGAGGAGGCCCCCGCCGGGCCGGCCGCCGGCCACGGCGACACGCCGAACCGCACCCCGGCCGCCCCCGAAGCGGACTCCGGGCCGGACGCCGAACGGCCACCGGCCGCCGAACCCGACCGGGCGCGGACGGCACGGCCGGAGCCGCAGGAGCCTGCCGCCGCCAGTCCCGGCCGGGCGGCGCTGGCCGCCGCCGCTCCCTCGGGCGCGGACGACGACCTCGACGCCGAGCCCCCGGCGATGGGCTTCGACGAGCTCTACGAGACCGCGCACACCCGGCTGGTGCAGCAGGTGTTCCTGCTGACCGCCTGCCGGCACCGGGCGGTGCACTGCGTGCGGCGGGCGTTCGGCGAGGCCCGGCGGTGCTGGGCCACGGCCGCCGGTTCGGGGAACCCGGAGGGCTGGGTCCGGGCGCGCGCCTGCGAGCTGGCGCTGTCCCCGTGGCACCGGGGCGGCCCCCGGCGGGCGCACGCGTGGGGGCTGCCGCACCGGCGGATCAAGGTGCGGCCGGCCGACGAGACCCAGGCGGTGCTGCCGGACCACGACCGGCTGACCGACCGGGACCGGGCGCTGCTGAAGGCGCTCAAGCGGCTGTCCCGCCCCCAGCGCCGGGCGCTGGTGCTGCACGACGGGCTGGGGCTGCCGGCCGTGGCGGTCGCGGTGGAGGTGGAGTCCACCCGGGCGGCGGCCGAGGGGCGGGTGTGGGCCGCCCGGGCGGCCCTGGCCGCGTGGGTGCCGGACCTGGTCGGGCCGGACCCGGCGGCGCCGGGCTTCGCGGACCGGCTGTGCGGGCTGCTCCACCGGGCGGCGGTGCGCGGCTGCCCGGAGCCGCACCGGACGCCGGTGCCGGTGCTGCGGGCCCGGTACCGGCTCCGGACGGCGAGCCGGACGGGCGCGGCGGCGCTGCTGACGGTCGCGGTGGGCGGGGCGACGCTGGCGACCCTGGCGGGGGTGCGCCCGGCGGAGCTGTTCAGGCCGACCACCCCGCCGACGCCCACGCTCTGCCTGGCCGCCACCGCGGCGCAGGCGGCGGAGCCGGCCGTGCCGCTGCTGCCCGACGGGGCGCCGAACGGCATCACCAGCATCTGGTGCAGCCCGGCGCCCGGGTTGGAGGCCGTCCTGGTGGATCCGCAGCCCCAGGCGGTCGCGCGCTGGGAGCTGCCGCCGGCGGCCCGGGGCGCCGCTCCGCCGCCGCAGGGCCCGGCGGCCTGCCGGCCGTGGTCGCCGCTGCCCTGCACCACGGGGCCGGGGCGGCACTGAGCCGCGAACGGCGAGCGCCCCCGCCCGGGAGGGCGGGGGCGCTCATCACGCGCGGGGCGGGATCAGGCCTGGGCGGCGATGATCTCGCGGGCCAGGCGGGCGGTCTCGGACGGCGTCTTGCCGACCTTGACACCGGCGGCCTCCAGGGCCTCCTTCTTGGCCTGGGCGGTGCCCGAGGAGCCGGAGACGATGGCGCCGGCGTGGCCCATGGTCTTGCCCTCGGGGGCGGTGAAGCCCGCGACGTAGCCGACGACCGGCTTGGTGACGTGCTCGGCGATGTAGGCCGCGGCACGCTCCTCGGCGTCGCCACCGATCTCACCGATCATGACGATGATCTCGGTGTCCGGGTCCTCCTGGAAGGCCTTGAGGGCGTCGATGTGGGTGGTCCCGATGACCGGGTCACCGCCGATGCCCACGGCCGAGGAGAAGCCGATGTCGCGCAGCTCGTACATGAGCTGGTAGGTCAGGGTGCCCGACTTCGAGACCAGACCGATCTTGCCGGAGGTGGTGATGTCGGCCGGGATGATGCCGGCGTTCGACTGTCCGGGGCTGATCAGGCCGGGGCAGTTCGGGCCGATGATGCGGGTCTTGTTGCCCTTGGCACCGGCGTGCGCCCAGAAGGCGGCGGTGTCGTGCACCGGGACGCCCTCGGTGATGACGACGGCCAGGCCGATCTCGGCGTCGATGGCCTCGACGACGGCGGCCTTGGTGAAGGCCGGGGGCACGAAGAGGACGGAGACGTCGGCCCCGGTCTTCTCCATCGCCTCGGCGACGGAGCCGAAGACCGGGATCTCGGTGCCGTCGACGTCGACCGTGGTGCCGGCCTTGCGCGGGTTCACGCCGCCGACGATCCGGGTGCCGGAGGCGAGCATGCGGCGGGTGTGCTTCATGCCCTCGGCGCCGGTCATGCCCTGGACGATGACCTTGCTGTCCTTGGTAAGGAAGATAGCCATGGTGTTAAGTCCCCTTCCTTACTTGTTGGCCAGCTCGGCGGCGCGGTCAGCGGCGCCGTCCATGGTGTCCACGCGCTGGACCAGCGGGTGGTTGGCGTCGTCGAGGATCTTGCGACCCAGCTCCGCGTTGTTGCCGTCCAGACGGACGACCAGCGGCTTGGTGACGTTCTCGCCCTTGCCCTCCAGGAGCGCGAGGGCCTGCACGATGCCGTTGGCGACCGCGTCGCACGCGGTGATGCCGCCGAAGACGTTGACGAAGACCGACTTGACGTCGGGGTCGCCCAGGATGATCTCCAGGCCGTTCGCCATGACCTCGGCGGAGGCGCCGCCACCGATGTCGAGGAAGTTGGCGGGCTTGACGCCGCCGTGGTTCTCACCGGCGTACGCGACCACGTCGAGGGTGCTCATGACGAGGCCCGCGCCGTTGCCGATGATGCCGACCTGGCCGTCGAGCTTGACGTAGTTCAGGCCCTTGGCCTTGGCGGCGGCCTCCAGCGGGTTGGCCGCGGCCTTGTCCTCCAGGGCCTCGTGCTCGGGCTGGCGGAACTCGGCGTTCTCGTCCAGGGAGACCTTGCCGTCGAGCGCGATGATCTTGCCCTCACCGGACTTGATCAGCGGGTTGACCTCGACAAGGAGGGCGTCCTCCTTGATGAAGACGGTCCACAGCTTCTGCAGGACCTCGGCGACCTGGTCGGCGACCTCGGCCGGGAACTTCGCCGCGGCGACGATCTCGGCGGCCTTCTCCGGGGTGCAGCCCTCGTTGGCGTCGACCGGGATCTTGGCGAGCGCCTCGGGGTTCTGCTCGGCGACGACCTCGATCTCCACGCCGCCCTCGACGCTGGCCATGGCCAGGAAGGTGCGGTTGGTGCGGTCCAGCAGGAACGAGACGTAGTACTCGTCCTTGATGTCCGCGGTCTGGGCCAGCATCACCTTGTGAACGGTGTGGCCCTTGATGTCCATGCCGAGGATCTGCTCGGCCTTGGCGACGGCGTCCGCCGGGTCGGCGGCGAGCTTGACGCCGCCGGCCTTGCCTCGGCCACCCACCTTCACCTGAGCCTTGACGACGGCGCGGCCGCCGAAGCGCTCCGCGATGGCGGCAGCGTCTGCGGCGGTCTCGATGACATCGCCGTCAAGCACGGGCACGCCGTGCTTGGCGAAGAGGTCCCTCGCCTGGTACTCGAACAGGTCCACGTGTTTGTCCTTGTTCGTGGTCGCGGATTGTGTCTCTACGAGCGTGCCACGGCAGGATCTTCGCTGCGGGTCGTCGGGGCGGTGCGGGTACGCAGAGGTACGGCCTTGCGGCCCACACAGCCACGGGCGCTCACGTCAATCAACACGCGCGTCACGTCCGTCTGGCAGGTTATCCCCGCGGGACGGGACTGTTCCGCCCGGGGCCTGCCCGGCATGGGTGAGAACCGTCACAGAATGCCCAGGAGGGACGGGGTGGGCGGCCGGTCCACCGATCGGTCCGATTAGCGCGTTCGGGTGAATCCCTCACCCCCCTGGGCGGCCCCCTCGAACAGGCTCTGCGGGATCGGGCGCTTCTCGATCGCCGCCGCCATGATCTCCGGGAACGCGTCCGGGGTGCAGGCGAAGGCCGGCGCGCCGAGCGAGGCCAGGGCGGCGGCGTGCGCGTGGTCGTACGCCGGGGCCCCCTCGTCGGAGAGCGCGAGCAGGGCGATGAACTGGACGCCGGCCGCCTTCATCGCGGCGACCCGCTTGAGCATGCCGTCCCGGATGCCGCCCTCGTACAGGTCGCTGATCAGCACCACGACGGTCTCGGAGGGCCGGGTGATCTTCGACTGGCAGTAGGCCAGGGCGCGGTTGATGTCGGTGCCGCCGCCGAGCCGAGTGGCGAACAGGACGTCGACCGGGTCGGTGAGCTGTTCGGTGAGGTCGACCACCGAGGTGTCGAACACGACCAGCCGGGTGTCCAGGGTGCGCATCGAGGCGAGCACCGCGCCGAAGACCGCCGAGTGGACCACCGAGGGCGCCATCGAGCCGGACTGGTCGATGCAGAGGATGACGTCCTTCTTCACGGCGCGCTGGGCGCGCGCGTAGCCGACCAGCCGCTCGGGGACGACGGTGCCGTGCTCGGGCAGGTAGTTCTTCAGGTTGGCCCGGATGGTGCGGTCCCAGTCGATGTCGCGGTGGCGGGGACGGTTGACCTTGGCACTGCGGTCGAGGGCGCCGCCGAGCGTGGCCCGGGTGCGGTCGGCGAGCCGGCGCTCCAGGTCGGCGACCACCTTGCCGACCACCGCCCGGGCGGTCTCCCGGGTGGTCTCGGGCAGCGCGTGCTTGAGCGACAGCAGGGTGCCGACCAGGTGCACGTCCGGCTCGACGGCCTCCAGCATCTCCGGCTCCAGCAGCAGCCGGTCCAGGCCGAGCCGGGTGATCGCGTCCTGCTGCATCAGCTGCACCACGGTGGAGGGGAAGTACTCGCGGATGTCACCCAGCCAGCGGGCCACCTGCGGGGCCGAGCCGCCCAGCCCGGCACCGCGGCGGCCGGTGCGCCCGGCCCGGGCACCCTCCTCGGGGGCGCCGCGGTAGAGCGCGGCGAGGGCGCCGTCCATCGCGGCGTCGCGGCCGCGCAGGGCGCAGCCGGTGCCGTCGGCCTCGCCGCCGAGCACCAGCCGCCAGCGGCGCAGCCGTTCGTCGGTCGTGGGCGCTGCCATCTCGTCCTCCTTCAGCGGGTCCTGCGGTGGGGCAGGCGTTCGGTGCGGTGGGTGCCACCGCGGCGGGTGTCAGGTGTCGCGGCCGGCGGCCTGCCGGGGGATCCTCGGGCGGATCCCGAGCAGCAGGGCCACCACCGGGACGGCGGCGTCGGCGCGGGCCCGGTCCAGCTCACCGGCCGCGGCGTCGACGGCCGGCGGCTCACCGAGCGGGCCGGCCGCGACCCGGCCGCCGATGGTGGTGCGCACGCCCGCCTCCAGTCCGGCGAAGGTGCGGCGCAGCAGCGGCAGGACGTCGGTGAAGGCCTCGCCGCTCACCCCGGTCAGCCACTCGTCCAGCAGGGCGAGCAGCCGCGGGTCGTGCAGCAGCAGGGCGCCGCCGCCGGTCAGGAAGCCCTCGACCCAACCGGCCGCGTCGGCCGGGGCGTTGGCGGCGGAGAGCACCAGCCGAAGCCGTCGGCCGGCCGCCGCGGAGTCGAGCCGGCCGTCGTCCAGCAGCAGCCGCGCGGCCCGGCCGCGCAGCAGCCCGGGGGCGCCGGTGGCCGGTCCGCCGGCCGGCTCGCGGCGGGCCAGCGAGCCCAGGGCGGCGGCCCAGCGGTCGGCCAGGCCGGCCAGGCCGTCCGGGTCCGGCGCGGTGCCGGCGGCGGTGATGGTGTCGGCCGTGGTGGTGCCGACGGCAGTGACGTCGCCGGGATCGGCGGCCAGCAGGCCGATCGCGCCGTGCACCTCGTCGAGGCGGCCGCGCATCGCCTCCGCCCCCTGCGCGTCCAGGCCGACGCAGCCGGGCGGCAGTCCCACGCAGATCCGCTCGGCCAGGCCCGCGGCCGCCTCGGCGAGCGCGCCGTGGTCGGTGCCGCGCACGTCGCCGTAGCGCAGCGCGCGGACCAGTGCGGGCAGCGCGCCCGCGAGGTGCGCGACGTCGGTGTCCAGGGCCGCGCAGTCGGCGAGCACCCGCATCACGGCGGGCAGTGCGCCGGACAGCCCGGCCAGCAGGCAGGTCTCCACCAGGCCGGTCAGCTCGGCGAGTTCCCCGGCGGCGCGGGCGGTGCCGACGGCCTTGTTGGCCGCGGCCTCCTCGACCGTGGTGCCCCACTGGGCGGCCTCGGCGATCCGGACCGCGAACTCGGGCTGCCAGCACAGCCGCCAGCTCTCCCGGAACGTCCCGGTCGAGTTCACCGAGGAGCGCGCGGGCACACCCCAGTCCACGCCCAGCAGCCGCAGCCGGTGCAGCAGCCGGGAGCGGGCCGCGTCGGTGTCCTTGCGCAGGTCGAGGTCGACGTCCTTCGGCGCGGCCTCGGGCTTGAGCCGCAGCGAGCGCTGCAACCGGGTCAGGTCGCGCTGGAGCGGCACCGCCGGTGCGGCGTCCGGGACCTCGCCGAGCGCGTCGCCGACCACCAGGCGGTCCCGGACCAGCTCCAGGGCGACGTCCGAGCCCTCGCAGTGCACCGCGCGCACGGCGTCCAGGGTCTCGGTCAGCCCGGCGAGCGGGCGGCCGCGCAGCACGGCCAGGGTCTCGGCCAGCCGGACCGCCTCGATCACGTGCGCGGAGGAGACCGGGTGGTCCTCGGCGCGCAGCAGGTCGGCCGCCCGGGTGAGCCAGCGCGGCACCGGGTCACCGTCGGTGGTGAACAGGTGGTGGTACCAGCCGGGTGACTGCACACCCGCGCCGTAACCGGTGGCCTGGGAGAGCCGGCGGTGCGTCCACGGCACCCAGGTGATGTCCGTCCGCACCTTCTTCGGCAGTGCGGCGAGCAGCGCCCGGTCGTGGGCGACGGTGGGCATCCGCTCCAGCGCCGGGACGTGGAAGGCCCCGCAGACCACGGCGATCCTGCGGTGCCCGGCGCGGCGGGCGGCACGGATCTGCTGGCGCATGTACGCCTCGCGCAGCAGGTCCCGGCGGGACTCGCCGAGGCCCTCCGCGCGCAGCGCGCCCATCGCCTCGGCGACGGCGGCGAACGGCGCCAGCGCGTCGTCGCCGGGCGCGCGGTGCTCGACCACGTCCTCCCACCAGCGCTCCGCGTCGTCGTGCCCGGCCGCCTCGGCGAGCAGCGCCAGCGGGTCGGCGACCGGCCCGGCGTCCTCCTCCTCCTCGGCGGCCGTCCCCTCCGCGTCCTCCTCCGGGGCCGGCGCGAAGCCGTGCCCGGCGGGCAGGTCGATGAAGCGGACCGGCAGGTCGTGCTCCACGGCGTGCCGGATCGCCACCCACTCCGGGGAGAACTCGGCGTACGGCCAGAAGGCGGCCTTCGCCGGGTCGTCCACCGCGTGGGCGAGCAGCGCGACCGGCGGGACCAGGTCCTTCTCCGCGGCCAGGTGGACGATGCCGTCGGCCTCCGGCGGGCCCTCGATCAGCACCGCGTCCGGCCGCCACTGCGCCAGCGCGGCGGCGACCGCCCGGGCCGAGCCGGGGCCGTGGTGGCGGATGCCCAGCAGGGCGACCTCGGGCGCCGTCATGCCCCCACCTCACGGGCGGCGCGGTAGAAGTCCTTCCAGCCGTCGCGCTCGCGCACCACCCCTTCGACGTACTCGCGCCAGACCGCCCGGTCCGCCACCGGGTCGCGGACGACGGCGCCGAGGATGCCGGCCGTCACGTCCCCGGCGCGCAGCACGCCGTCGCCGAAGTGGGTGGCCAGCGCGAGTCCGTTGGTCACCACCGAGATCGCCTCGGCGGTGGAGAGGGTGCCGCTCGGGGTCTTGACCTTCGTCCGGCCGTCCACCGTGATCCCGGCCCGCAGCTCCCGGAAGACGGTGACCACGCGCCTGATCTCCTCGGCGCCGCCGGGCAGTTCGGGCAGTTCCAGGGAGCGGCCGAGCTGGTTGACCCGGCGGGTGACGATGTCGACCTCCTCGTCCAGCGAGCCCGGCAGCGGCAGCACCACGGTGTTGAAGCGGCGGCGCAGCGCGCTGGACAGCTCGTTGACACCGCGGTCGCGGTCGTTGGCGGTGGCGATCACGTTGAAGCCGCGCACCGCCTGCGTCTCGGAGCCCAACTCCGGTATCGGCAGCGTCTTCTCCGACAGGATGGTGATCAGGCTGTCCTGCACGTCGGCCGGGATGCGGGTGAGCTCCTCGACCCGGGCGATCCTGCCCTCGGCCATTGCCCGCATCAGCGGCGAGGGCACCAGGGCGTCCCGGCTGGGCCCGCGGGTGAGCAGCTGGGCGTAGTTCCAGCCGTACCGGACGGCCTCCTCGGGGGTGCCGGCGGTGCCCTGCACCAGCATCGTGGAGTCACCGCTGATCGCCGCCGCCAGGTGCTCGGACACCCACGTCTTCGCGGTGCCCGGCACGCCGAGCAGCAGCAGCGCGCGGTCCGTCGCCAGGGTCGTCACGGCGACCTCGACGACCCGGCGCGGGCCGATGTACTTGGGGGTGATCCGGGTGCCGTCGGGCAGGTCGCCGCCGAGCAGGTACGTCGCCACGGCCCACGGCGAGAGCTTCCAGCGCTCGGGACGCGGCCGGTCGTCCTGTGCGGCCAGCGCGGCCAGTTCGCCGGCGAACGCGTCCTCGGCGTGCTGCCGCAGAACGTCGGTCATGGGGGCTCCTTCGGGTCTGCCGCCGGGCACACGGGTGCCCCGGGCGCAAGGGTGATCGGGGGGAGCCAGGTCGGCGTCCCGGCCTGTGGAACCAACCCTGCACCGAGCCACTGACAACCCGGCGGGGCCCCGGACGGGCCGTCAGCCGATGTCAGTGCCGCCGCCTACGGTCGGTCGCATGGAGGAACGCTGGAGCACCGAACACGTCCTGTCCCTGGCACCTGACGCCGCCTCGCAGAAGGCTGCGGGCAAGCTGTCCGCGCCCGCGCCGTGGTCCGGCACCGGCACCGACGGCACCGCGCTGTGGGGCGAGTGCAAGGGCGGCGGCCGCACGCCGTACCGCACCGCGATCGAACTCGCCACGCCCGCCTACCAGTGCAGCTGCCCCAGCCGGAAGTTCCCGTGCAAGCACGCGCTCGGGCTCCTCCTGCTGTGGAGCGGAACCCCGCAGGCCGTCCCGGCCGGGGAGCCCGCCGACTGGGTGGCCGAGTGGCTCACGTCCCGCCAGGAGCGCGCCGAGAAGCGCGTGAAGGAGCAGGTCGTCGATCCGGAGGGCGCCCGGCGCCGGGCCGAGCGGCGCGGCGCCCGGGTCGCGGCCGGCGCGGCCGAGCTGCGGCTGCGGCTGGCCGACCGGGTCCGGCACGGCCTCGCCGACCAGTCCACCGCCGGGCCCTGGGAGGAGGTCGCCGCCCGGATGGTCGACGCACAGGCCCCCGGCCTGGCCGCCCGGGTCCGCGAACTGGACGCGCTGCCGCAGGAGCGGCTGCTGGAGGAGTACGCGATGCTGCACCTGCTCGCCACCGCCGCCACCCGGCTGGACGAGCTGCCCGCCGAGCTGGCCGCCACCGTCCGCACCCGGGTCGGCTACACCGTGGAGAGCAACGAGGTGCTGGCCGGCCCGACCGTCCGCGACCGCTGGCTGGTGCTCGGCAGCCGCGACACCTCGGACGAGCGGCTCATCACCCGCCGGATCTGGCTGCGCGGTGCCAAGACCGGCCGCCCGGCGCTGCTGCTCTCCTTCGGCCGCACCGGCCAGGCCCCCGCCCTCGCCCTGCCCACCGGCCGCCTGGTGGAGGCCGACCTCGCCTACCACCCGGGCGCCCACCCGTTGCGCGCCACCCTCGGCGAGCGCTACGGCGCCCCCGAGCCGGGCCCCGCCGAACCGCCCGCCGGGCTCACCGTCGCCGAGGCGGTGGCCGGCTACGGCACCGCCGTCGCCGACGACCCGTGGCTGGAGAGCCGGCCGACCGTGCTCGGCGACGTCGTCCCGGTCCGCACCCCGGACGGCTGGTTCCTGACGGACGGCCACCACACCGTGCCGGTCCGCGCCTCGACCGTCCCGGAGACGGCCCTGTGGCGGCTGGCCGCCGTCTCCACCGGCCGCCCGCTGACGGTCTTCGGCGAGTACGGCCACCAGGGCTTCGCCCCGGTCACGGCCTGGGCCGCCGGCCGACGCCCGGTCGGCCTCACCAACGCGTAGGGCGTGCCCCAGACACGCCCCGGACACTCCCCAGGAGAACCCGGCATGACGATCACCCAGGACCCGTGGGAGACCCTGCACACCAGCGCGCTGCTCGGCACCGACCGCCGCCCGCTCCCGGCCACCGCCCTGCCGCTCGCGGACGCCGTGGACCGGGGCGACCCGGCCACCGCCCTGCTGGAGCTGGCCGCACTGGCCGCCGTCCGCCGCCGGGCCGGAGCGCTGCCCGTACCGGCCGCCGGGCCGCCCGGCCCGCCCGCGGCCGAGGACACCCGCCCGGAGCTGCCCGAGCCGGCCGCCCGCCGGCTGGCCGTCCTGCTCTCGGGGCGGGCCGGCAGCGGCGGCGGCACCCTGGCCAACCTGGCCGAGCTGCTGCCGCAGTGGCTCACCACCGCCCGGGCCCGGGGCCTGCGCCCGCCCGCGGCGCTGATACCCGGCCTGCTCGACGCCGCCCGCGCCCGCAGCGAACTGCGCCCCGACGCCGTGGCCCTGGCCGGTCCGCCGGGCCGCTGGCTGGCCGAGCAGAACCCCGACTGGCGGTTCGTGCTGCGCACCACCGCCCCCGACCTGCCGCAACGGCCGACGGACGACCGGCTCTGGCACGAGGGCCTGTT
The DNA here is from genome assembly GCF_055589745.1 of Kitasatospora sp. NPDC041917. Classification (NCBI taxonomy): domain Bacteria; kingdom Bacillati; phylum Actinomycetota; class Actinomycetes; order Kitasatosporales; family Streptomycetaceae; genus Kitasatospora; species Kitasatospora sp. NPDC041917. The sequence continues at coordinate 113,370 of NZ_JBVJBI010000010.1, forward strand.
CGCCGAGCGGGTCACCCACCTCACGCTGCTGCGCCGCCGCGACCCGGCGGCCGGCCTGGAACTGCTGCGCGGCACCTGGTCCACCGAGCGCGCCGAGGACCGCCTGCTCTTCCTGGACGCCCTCCAGGACGGCCTCTCCCCCGCCGACGAACCGTTCCTGGAGGCCGCCCTCGGCGACCGGAGCAAGAACGTCCGGGCCACCGCCGCCGAACTGCTCTCCACCCTGCCCGGCTCGGCCCTGGCCCGCCGGATGGCCGAGCGGGCGCGGGCCGCCGTCCGGCTCGCCGGCACCGGCACGCATCTGCTGGTCACCCCGCCCGCCGAGTGCGACGCGCAGATGCAGCGCGACGGGATCGCGCCCAAGTCGCCCACCGGGCGCGGCGAACGGGCCTGGTGGTTCGGCGAGGTGGTGGCCGCCGCGCCGCTGTCGCTCTGGCCGGAGAGCACCGGGCTGACGCCCGAGCAGCTGCTCGCCCTGCGGGTCGGCGACAGCATCGACGAGACCAGCAGCAGCTGGGCCGACGACCTGCGGGAGGCCTGGGCGCGGGCCGCCGTCCGCCAGCAGGACGCCGACTGGGCCCGGGCGCTGCTCGGCCCGGCCCCGTCCGGGCGCAGTGCGCGGGCCCGCGCGGCGCGCGCCACCGGCGCCCCGGCCAAGCTGCTGGCCGTCCTCCCGCCGGAGGAGCGGGCCGTCTGGACGGCGGCGTTCATCACGGCGCACGGGCTGGGCGAGGCCTTCCAGCTGCTCGGCGCCTGCGCCACCCCGTGGACGCCACCGCTGTCCACCGCCGTGGTGACCGCCCTGGCCCGGGCGGCGGCCTCCGGGGCGTACCCGTGGAGCCACAGCGGGGTGCTCGGGATGACGGAGCGCGCGCTCGCCCCGGAGACGGCCGCCGCGGTGGAGGAGCTGGCCGCCGGGGCCGCCCCGGACTCCGCGTGGTCCGAGACCTTCGCCCGGCTGGCCGGCACCCTGCGCTTCCGGGCGGCGATGCTCGCGGAGCTGGCGGGCTGAGCCGGGGCCGACGGGCCGGCCCGTCGGCTTTCCGGGGCTTTCCGGGGCTTTCCGGGCCCCGGAACGGCGGAGCGGGCCGGCCCCGGGAGGGGCGGCCCGCTCGACGCGCGGTGGTTCAGCCGGCCCGCAGGTTCGACTCGACCCAGGCGACCACGTCGCGGGTCGGCGTGCCCGGGGTGAAGATGTCCGCGACACCCATCGCCTTGAGTTCGGCGATGTCCTCGTCCGGGATGATCCCCCCGCAGAAGACCTTGATGTCCTCCGCGTCGCGCTCCTTCAGCAGCTCCAGGACCCGCGCGCACAGCGTCATGTGGGCGCCGGAGAGGATGGACAGCCCGATGCCGTCCGCGTCCTCCTGGATCGCGGTGTCGACGACCTGCTCGGGCGTCTGGTGCAGTCCGGTGTAGATGACCTCCATACCGGCGTCGCGCAGGGCGCGCGCGATGACCTTGGCACCACGGTCGTGACCGTCGAGCCCGGGCTTGGCGACCACCACACGGATCGGCCCCGACACACTCATGACTGCCTCCTGGACGTCGTCGTCCACCATCCGACCGGGCCTCGTGGGCCGCCGGCGCGGTTAACGGTCAATAACCAACCTGAGGGGAGGTTAGCGCCACCCGGCACGGTTGACCGTGCCACCTCCCAAGAGGAGGGCAAAGTCACAGCTCCGGGCCTTGCCACCGGCGGGCCTACCCCTCCTCCCCGCAACCTCCGCACAGACCCCCCGGCCGCCCCCTTGACATCCGGAGGTTTTTCCGGGGCGTCGGCCAGGGAGCTACAGTCACGGCTGTCTTCCCCCGCCCGACGACGTCCGAGGCCCACCGAGGAGGCAGCCCCCGATGGCTCCCGATGCAGCCGCCCGTCCGACCCGCGCGGAGCTGCGCCTCGCCGCCCGCGAGCAGTCCCGTGCCCAGCGCCGCGGCGCCGCCAGGGCGGCCACCCGGACGGCGCTGCTGCGGGTCGCGCTGCCGTCGGTGGCCGCGCTCGGGGTGGCCGCGGCGGCGGCGATCACGGTGCAGGGGGAGGCCGACCAGCAGCGCGCCCAGGCCGCCGGACAGGTGCCGCGGACCGCGGCCGACAACGCCCCGGACACCACCGCCGCTCAGGCGGCGGCCCAGGCGGTGGCGGCCGGCGCGCCGACCCAGGCCTCGCGCGGCGACGCCCGCCTGCCGCTGGCCGGCGCCCAGCCCACCGAGGCCCCCACCGCGCAGCCCACCGCCGAGCCGGCGCCCGAGCCGGTCGGGCCCAAGGTGGTCATGCCGGTCGCCCGGCACGGTCTCGGCGAACAGTTCGGCGAGGCCGGCACCCACTGGGCCAACCGGCACACCGGCATCGACTTCCCGGTGGACGGCGGCTCCGAGGTCTACGCCGTGACCGACGGCACCCTGCGCACCCAGTGGAACCCGTTCTACGGCTACATGACGATCCTCAAGATGCCCGACGGCACCGAGGCCTGGTACTGCCACCTGCGGGCGTACAAGGTGCGCAAGGGCCCGGTGAAGCAGGGCGACGTGATCGCCTTCGTCGGCACCAGCGGCAACAGCACCGGCCCGCACCTGCACTTCGAGATCCGGCCGCAGGGCAGCGGACCGATCGACCCGCTGCCCTGGTTCCTCGCGAACGGGCTGGACCCGCGCTGAGCCGCCCTACAGCTTCTCGACGGGCGCGTAGCGCAGCAGCAGCTGCTTGCGGCCCTCGGCACCGAAGTCGACGGTGGCCTGCGCCCGGTCGCCGGCGCCCGTGACGGCCATCACCGTGCCCAGCCCGAAGCTGTCGTGGGTGACCCGGTCGCCGACCGCGAGCGAGACGGCCTCGCGCTCCACCGTCCGGCCGCCGCGCCGGGCCGACTGCCCCCAGCCCGCCTTCGGCGCGGCCGCCGTCGACGAGGACCGCGAACCGCCGCCCCCGGACGAGGACCTGCCCCAGGACGAGCCGGAGGAGTAGCCGCGCTGGACCGGCGCCTGCGCGGCCCCGGTGCGCTTCCACTCCACCAGCGTCTCCGGGATCTCCTCCAGGAACCGCGAGGCCGGGTTGTAGGCCGGCTGCCCCCAGGCGCTGCGCAGCACCGAGCGGGTCAGGTACAGCCGCTCGCGGGCCCGGGTGAGCCCGACGTACGCGAGCCGGCGCTCCTCCTCCAGTTCCTTGACCTGGTTGAGCGCCCGCATGTGCGGGAAGATCCCGTCCTCCATGCCGGTCAGGAAGACCACCGGGAACTCCAGGCCCTTGGCGGTGTGCAGGGTCATCATCGTGATGACGCCCTGTCCGTTCTCGTCGTCGTCCGGGATCTGGTCGGAGTCGGCGACCAGCGCGACCCGCTCCAGGAAGTCGGCGAGCGAGCCGACCGGCGGCGTGCCCTCGGCGTCGCCGTCCGGCCGCTCGCCCGGGTCCTGCTCGTACTCCAGGGCGACGGAGGCGAGCTCCTGGAGGTTCTCCACCCGGGTCTCGTCCTGCGGATCGGTCGACGCCTGGAGCTCGGCCAGGTAGCCGGTCTCCTCCAGGACGGCCTCCAGCACCGCCGCCGGGCCCGCGCCCGACTCGACGACCTGGCGCAGCCCGGCCATCAGGGTGTTGAACTTCTTGACGGCGTTGGCCGAGCGCGCGGCCATCCCGTAGGCCTCGTCGACCTGGACCAGCGCCCGGGCGAAGGAGATCCGCTCCCGCGCGGCCAGCGCGTCGATCATCGCCTCGGCCCGCTCGCCGATGCCGCGCTTGGGCACGTTGAGGATCCGGCGCAGCGGCACGGTGTCCTCCGGGTTGGAGAGCACCCGCAGGTACGCCAGGACGTCCCGGACCTCCTTGCGCTCGTAGAAGCGCACCCCGCCGACCACCTTGTACGGCAGGCCGACCCGGATGAACACCTCCTCGAACACGCGGGACTGGGCGTTGGTCCGGTAGAAGATCGCGACGTCGCCGGGCTTGGCCTCGCCCTTGTCGGTGAGCCGGTCGATCTCGTCGGCGATGAACTGGGCCTCGCCGTGCTCGTCGTCCGCGACGTAGCCGATGACCTTCTCGCCGTGCTCGCCGGCCGTCCACAGCTTCTTCTCGCGGCGGTTGGCGTTGCGCTCGATGACGGCGTTGGCGGCGCTCAGGATGGTCTGGGTGGAGCGGTAGTTCTGCTCCAGCAGGATCGTGGTCGCGTTCGGGTAGTCCTCCTCGAACTGGAGGATGTTGCGGATGGTCGCGCCGCGGAAGGCGTAGATCGACTGGTCCGCGTCGCCGACCACGCACAGCTCGGCCGGCGGCACCTCGGCGAGCCGCCCGGCCGCCGGGTTCACGAGGTCGCCGTCCGCGGTGCGCCTGGGCGCGGCCGCGACGGAGCCCCCGCTCAGCTCCCTGACCAGCATGTACTGGGCGTGGTTGGTGTCCTGGTACTCGTCGACCAGGATGTGCCGGAACCGGCGCCGGTAGTGCTCGGCGACGTCGGGGAAGGCCTGCAGCAGGTTCACCGTCGTCATGATGATGTCGTCGAAGTCCAGCGCGTTGGCCTCGCGCAGCCGCCGCTGGTAGAGCGCGTACGCCTCGGCGAGCTTCTTCTCCATCGGGTTGGCGGCCTGGTCGGCGAAGGTCTCCTCGTCGATCAGCTCGTTCTTGAGGTTGCTGACCTTCGCCGTGAAGGACTTCGGCGGGAACTGCTTCGGGTCCAGGTCGAGGTCCCGGCAGACCAGCGACATCAGCCGCTGCGAGTCCGCCGAGTCGTAGATCGAGAAGCTGGAGGTGAAGCCCAGCTGCTTGGACTCGCGGCGCAGGATGCGCACGCAGGCGCTGTGGAAGGTGGAGACCCACATCGCCCGGGCGCGCGGGCCGACCAGCGCCTCGACGCGCTCGCGCATCTCGCCGGCCGCCTTGTTGGTGAAGGTGATCGCCAGGATCTCCCCCGGCTGCACCCCGCGGGCGCCCAGCAGATGGGCGATCCGGTGGGTCAGCACCCGGGTCTTGCCCGAGCCGGCGCCGGCCACGATCAGCAGCGGCGAGCCCGCGTGCAGCACCGCCTCGCGCTGCGGGTCGTTCATCCCCTCCAGCAGCTGCGCCGGGTCCACCACCGTCCGCGCGGCGCCGTTGCGGTACCAGGCGTCCCGCTCCGCCTCGGCGGAGTGGTCGGTCCGGAACAGCCCGTCCGGGATGGCCTCCTCGTACGCGTCGTACGGAACGTCGTCGTCGTACGGCGGGGGCTCCTCGTCGAGGGGAGCGGCGGGCTGCTTCGACCCGGCGGCGGGTGCCTCGAAACCGGGGAGCGGAAGGTCGTCAAAGAGGCTACTCATGGCACATCGAGTCTATGGCCACCCGCCGACAAGCCCGCCCGCCCCGGGCGACCGGGCCGGCGCGGGCCGGTGCGGGCCGGTGCGGGCCGGTCGGACGGGACCGCACCGGCCTTCGAGGGCGCCGGACGCCCCGGACCGGGCGCCTCGGCCCCTCGGAGCCTCAGAGCCTCAGAGCCTCAGACCTCAGACCAGACGGCGGGCGGTGGCCCAGCGGGTCAGTTCGTGGCGGTTGCTCAGCTGGAGCTTGCGCAGCACCGCGGAGACGTGGCTCTCGACCGTCTTCACCGAGATGAAGAGCTGCTTGGCGATCTCCTTGTAGGCGTAGCCGCGGGCGATCAGCCGCAGGACCTCGCGCTCGCGCTGGGTGAGCCGGTCCAGGTCCTCGTCCACCGGCGGGGTGTCGGTCGCGGCGAAGGCGTCCAGCACGAAGCCGGCCAGCCGGGGCGAGAACACCGCGTCGCCGTCGGCGATCCGGAAGATCGCGTTCACCAGGTCGGCGCCGGTGATGGTCTTGGTGACGTAGCCGCGCGCGCCGCCGCGGATGACGCCGATGACGTCGTCGGCGGCGTCCGACACCGACAGCGCCAGGAACTTCACGCCCTCCCGTCGCTCGCCACCGCTCTTGTCCGAGGCGCTGCGCGCCGCACCGCCCGACCCCTCGCCCATCACCCCGGCCGAGCGGCGCAGCACCTCGACGCCGCCGCCGCCCGGCAGGTGGACGTCGAGCAGCACCACGTCCGGCCTGGTCTCGGCGACCACGCGGACCGCCGAGTCCACGTCGTCGGCCTCGCCGACCACGTCGATTCCGGTCACCTCGGTGCGGCCGATCTCGGCCCTGACCCCCGTCCGGAACATCCGGTGGTCGTCCACCAGCACGACCCGCGCAGAACGCTCCGGAGCTGCCTCAGTCATCCGCTCTCTCCATCTCCAACTCGACCTCGGTGCCGCCGCCCGCCGCCGGCCGCACCCGAGCGGTGCCGCCGTTGCGCTTCATCCGGCCGATGATCGACTCCCGTACGCCCATCCGGTCCTCGGGCACCGTGTCGGGGTCGAAGCCGGGGCCGTGGTCGCGGACGAACACCGACACCGTCCTCCCCTCCACCTCGGCGTAGACCTGGACCGGTCCCCCGCCACCGTACTTGGCCGCGTTGACGGTCGCCTCCCTCGCGGCCTGCATCTGTGCCGCGATCCTCTCGTCCATCGGGCAGTCGCCGACGATCACCAGCTCCACCGGGACGCCGTGCCGGTCCTCGACCTCGGCGACGGCGGCCCGCAGGCTCTCCGCCATGGTGTCCGGCGCGGCCTCGGCGGCGGCCTCCGGGCGGTACAGCCACAGCCGCAGCTCGCGCTCCTGCGAGCGGGCCAGCCGCAGCACCTCCTTGGGGTCCTCGGCCCGGCGCTGGATCAGGGTCAGGGTGTGCAGCACGGAGTCGTGGATGTGCGCGGCGATCTCGGCCCGCTCCTGGGCGCGGATGCGGGCCGTGCGCTCGGCCCCGAGGTCCTGCCAGAGCCGCAGTCCGTACGGGCCCAGCAGCACCAGCACGCCGGCCAGCACCGCGAGCGAGGCCTCGACCACCGAGCCGAGCGTGGAACCGCTGCCCTGCATGGCGAGCAGCGCGATGGTGCCGGCCACCGCGAGCAGCACGCCGGCGCCGACCCGGGTGTAGGCGCCGCGCCGCTTCTCGCCCTCCTCGATGCCGAACCAGCGCTGCCAGCGCGAGTCGTCGGCCTGCCGCCAGACCAGCGCCACGCCGACGCCGATCGCCAGCAGCGGCCAGGTGTACGGCTTGGCGGTCTGCAGGCCGAGCACGTTGAGCAGGGCGATCAGGCCGATCACCGTCATCACCAGGGCGGCGAGCTGGCCCAGGCCGCCCTGCCCGGCCTTGCCGGCCGGCGCCGCCTCCTCCCCCTCCGCGGGGGAGCCCACCGGCTCGCCCTGCAGGGTGTGCTGGAGCAGCCGGCGCATCCGGGCCACCCAGCCGCCGGCCTGGCCGCCCTTGCTCAGCAGGCCGCCCTGCACCCCGGGCGAGGCCGGGACGAACACCCCGTTGACGTACACCCACTGGGCGCCGCCGCGCTGCGAGGGCTCGCCGATGCCGATCGGCACCACGAACCAGAACGCGGCGTACAGCAGGGCGCCGATCCCCTGCGCGAAGAACAGCACGACGAAGGCGATCCGCACCCACCGCACCGGCAGCCCGAGGTGCACCGCCAGGCCGTGCGCGACGCCGCCGAGCATCCGTCCCTGCGGGCTGCGGTAGAGCCGCCGGTAGGGCGGCCTCCCGTCGTCGGGCGCGCTCGGGTCGGCGCCGGCCGACGACGCGGCGTCGGGGGCGGTGGGTCGGGGATCGGTACCGGGGGCTGCCACGGCACCGATGGTTCCACGCGCGCGCCCACGGGCGCATCAGGGTGTGTCCCCATCGCGTATCAGGGACAAGTCAGGGTACGGACAGGGATCGACCCGGTTGGGCCGGGCCCGCCCCTGCCGGAAGGATGGTGCCCATGACCGAGGACCCCCGCATCGAGGAGGCCGGGCCCGCCGCCCCGCCGGAACCGGACCGCCCGCCACTGACCCGGGCCGAGCACCACCGCGTGGTGGCCGGCGTCTGCGGCGGCCTCGGCCGGCACCTGGACATCGACCCGGTGGTCTTCCGGATCGTCACGGTGGTGCTCTGCCTCTCCGGCGGCCTCGGGCTGTTCCTGTACGGCCTGGCCTGGCTGATCGTCCCGACCGACGACGAGTCCAAGGGCCGCGGCGGGCGCACCGAGCTCCAGCGGGTGCTCACCGGGCGGGTGGACGGCCAGTCGGTCGGCGCGGTTCTGCTGACCGTGATCGGCACCGGGGTGTTCTTCTCCTCGATGGGCGACGGGGACCAGATGTTCCCGCTGCTGCTGCTCGCCGCCCTGGTCTTCCTGGCGGTGCGCTACGACCCGGAGCGCCGCCGGGGCCGCGGCCGGGGGCGCGACCGCCGCGGCGGCGGGCCGTACGACCGCCACTTCCCGGGGTCCGACGGGTCCGAGGGCACCGGGGTCACCGGGGTCACCGGCGGCGCGGCGGGCGCCGGGAGCGCCGGGGCCTACCGCTGGCCGCGGCCGGAGCAGGACGAGTCCGCCCGGGCCGCCGGAAAGGGCCCCGCCGACAGCCCGGCCCCCGGCGCCGGCGGCTACCTGTGGGACCCCCGCCACCCCGAGCGCAATCCGTACGGGGGCGGCTCCTCGGCCACCCCGACACCGCCCTTCGGCACCCCGACCCCGCCGTTCGGCACCCCGGTGCCGCCGGCCGGTGGCCCGGCCCGGCCCTGGTGGCAGCGCGCCGACCTGCCGCAGGGCGACCCGCTGCGCAAGGAGCACCCCGGGCGACGCCCCGCGCCCGCCGCCGTACGGCGCCCCCGGGAGCGCTCGGCGCTCGGCTTCTTCGGCTTCCTGCTGGCGATCGGCGCGGGCGCCGCGGTCTGGGCCGCCTCCGCCGACCACCACGACCCCACCGTGCTGGGTGCGACGGTGCTGGCCGCCGCGCTGCTGGTGGTGGGCCTGACGCTGCTGGTCGGCGCGAAGTTCGGCCGGGCCCGCCGGCTGGCGGTGACCGGCCTGCTGCTCACCCTGGCGCTGGCCTTCGTCGGCCACTCACCGGACTCCATGCGCAACGCCGTCGGCGATCGCGACTGGACCGTCGCCTCGGCGACCGACCTGCGCGACCGGTACAACCTGGGCGCCGGGCAGATCAGGCTCGACCTCTCCGCGCTCGACCCGGCGGGGGCCACCCTCGCCACCAAGGTCGACCTCGGAACCGGCGACATGACGGTCACCGTGCCGGACGACATCACGGTGAACCTGGTGACCCGGGTCGGCCTGGGCAACGTCACCGTCCCGGGTGAGCGGAGCGACGGCACCGGGCGGCACACCTACCTGATCGGCCCTGCCAACGGGCAGCCGGCCAAGGGGACCCTCAATCTCGAACTCGGCATCGGGCTCGGCAACATCAAGGTGGTCCAGCAGTGAGGAAGCACCGGCTCGACCTGTTCTCGCTGATCGCGGGCGCGCTGTTCACCGTACTCGCGGTGCTCTACCTGGTCGCGGCGCTCAACGACCAGTCGGTGAACGGGCGGATCGTCATCCCGGTCACCTTCATCGTGCTCGGTGTCGGCGGCCTGGCCGGCGCGGTCGCGGCGGTGGCCCGGCGCGGCCGGCCCGACCGCGAGGAGTGAGCGTCCGGGGCAGGCCCCCGGACGTCCCGGGCCGCCCCTGACCGGCTCCGGGCCCTCAGCCCGGCTCCGGGCCCTCAGCTCTGCTGCGGGCCCAGGGCCAGCCGGTCCCCGTCCTTGCTGACGGCGTACTTGGGCAGCGGCTTGACCGCCGGCCCGTTGACCACCGCACCGGTCGCGGCGTCGAACCGGGAGCCGTGGCAGGGGCAGTACAGCTGGCCGTTCTTCGGCGCGTCCACGGCGCAGCCGGAGTGGGTGCACACCGCGGAGAAGGCGCAGTACTGGCCGGCCTTGGGCTGGACGATGTAGACGGCGTCCCCGGTGGCCGGGTCCTTGACCTGGGCCGAGCCGCCGACCGGCACGCTCGCGGCGGGCACCGTGGGCGCCGTCGCCGGGGCGCCGGAGGCCGGGGCCGCGGCGGACGGGACGGCGGAGACCGGGGCCGCCGACGGCTCGGGCGCGGCCGGCTTGTCCCGGCCGAAGGTCCGGGTCAGCGAGCCGGTGAGCAGCCCGGCCCCGCCGATCGCGACGGCCGCGATCCCGCCGTCCACCAGGGCCCGGCGCTTGACGTGGTCCTCGCCCAGCCCGCGCGCGCGGTCCCGTCCGGCCCGGCGGGCCAGGTAGCCGTCCACCGACAGGTACGGCGTGCCGGCCAGCAGCAGCGGCGTCCAGGCCATCAGGTAGGCCAGGTCGTTGCCGAGGTAGTACGGCGAGACGCTCCAGCTGACGGTCAGCCACAGGCTGAGGTTGAGCAGCGCGCCGCCGAGCGCGGCGACCCGGCCCCAGAGGCCGAGCAGGGTGCCCAGGCCCACCGCCAGCTCGCCGAAGGCGACGGCGAGCGCGAACAGGGTCGGGTGGTCGAGGGCGGGGCCGAGCAGGAAGGAGATCGGGCTTCCGCCCGCCTTGGCGGCCTGGGTCTGCGAGACGAAGGACGCCGGGTCGCCCGCCCCGGCCAGGAAGTGGGCGTCGGAGAGCTTGTCGAGCGCGGCGTAGACGAAGGTGACGCCGAGGAAGAGCCGCAGAGGCAGCAGCGCGTACGTGGACGCGAGCGCCCGCAGTCGCGCCGCCCTGGCGGCCCGGCCGGCCGCGCCGCCACCGGCCGGCACCGAGTTGCTGGCCTCCGACATCCCTCACACCTTCCCTCGCCGCCTGCCAGTCCCTGACAGGTCCGGTCCGCATTCTGCCCGCTCCCGGCCGCTTTCGGTGGGAGGTCCTCCCGGAGAGCGACGCCCGCACCGCAAACGGTCGCGCCGTCGCTCCCTCCAGTACGGGAACGACGGCGCGACCGTTCAGGCATCGGCCTCAGGACGAAGAAGCGTCCCGGCGGCCGGCGGGAGTGATCACTCCCACTCGATGGTGCCCGGCGGCTTGCTGGTGACGTCGACGACGACGCGGTTCACGTCGCGGACCTCGTTGGTGATCCGGGTGGAGATCTTCGCCAGCACGTCGTACGGCAGGCGCGACCAGTCGGCGGTCATGGCGTCCTCGGACGAGACCGGGCGCAGCACGATCGGGTGGCCGTAGGTGCGGCCGTCGCCCTGCACGCCCACGCTGCGGACGTCGGCGAGCAGCACGACCGGGCACTGCCAGATCTCGCGGTCCAGACCGGCCGCGGTCAGCTCCTCGCGGGCGATCGCGTCGGCGTCGCGGAGCAGGTCCAGACGCTCCTTGGTGACCTCGCCGACGATCCGGATGCCCAGGCCCGGGCCCGGGAACGGCTGGCGCTGGACGATCTCCTCCGGCAGGCCCAGCTCCTGGCCGACCATCCGGACCTCGTCCTTGAACAGCTTGCGCAGCGGCTCCACCAGCTGGAACTGGAGGTCCTCGGGCAGGCCGCCGACGTTGTGGTGGGACTTGATGTTGGCGGTGCCGGTGCCGCCACCGGACTCCACCACGTCCGGGTACAGGGTGCCCTGGACCAGGAAGTCGACCGACTCGCCCTGCTCGCCGGCCTCGGCGACGATCTCGGCCTGGGCCTGCTCGAAGACCCGGATGAACTCCCGGCCGATGATCTTGCGCTTCTCCTCGGGGTCGGTGACCCCCTTCAGCGCGTTCAGGAAGCGCTCGGCGGCGTCGACGACCTTCAGCTGGACGCCGGTGGCGGCCACGAAGTCCTTCTCGACCTGCTCGGTCTCGCCCTTGCGCATCAGGCCGTGGTCGACGTAGACGCAGGTCAGCCGGTCGCCGATGGCCTTGTTGACCAGGGCGGCCGCGACCGCGGAGTCCACGCCGCCGGACAGGCCGCAGATCGCGCGCTTGTCGCCGACCTGCTCGCGGATCAGGGCGATCTGCTCGTCGACCACGCTGCCGGTGGTCCAGGTCGGGGCGATGCCGGCGCCGCGGTAGAGGAAGTGCTCCAGGACCTGCTGGCCGTGGTCGGAGTGCAGCACCTCGGGGTGGTACTGGACGCCGTAGAGCCGGGCCTCGTCGTTCTCGAAGGCCGCGACCGGGACCAGGTCGGTGGAGGCGGTGACGGCGAAGCCCTCCGGGGCGGCGGAGCAGGCGTCGCCGTGCGACATCCACACCGAGTGCTGCGCCGGGACGCCCTCGAACAGGGTGGAGCCGGTGCGGGAGACGGTCAGCGGGGTGCGGCCGTACTCGCGGGCGCCGTTGTTGTCGACGGTGCCGCCGAGGCTCTTGGCCATCAGCTGGAAGCCGTAGCACATGCCGAAGACCGGGACACCGGCCTCGAAGATCGCGCGGTCGATCTGCGGCGCGCCGTCTTCGTAGACCGACGAGGGGCCACCGGAGAGGATGATCGCCTTGGGGTTCTTGGCGAGCATCTCGGCGACCGGCATGCTGCTCGGCACGATCTCGCTGTAGACCCGCGCCTCACGCACCCGACGGGCGATGAGCTGGGCGTACTGGGCGCCGAAGTCGACCACCAGGACGGGGTCGTTGTCCGGCGCGGACTGGACGGGAATTGCAGAGGACACAGACGGCCTTCCGGCAGCGGTATCGAGGTGTCACGCGTGGCCGCCTCCCCGGCGGGACTGCGGCTGCGGCGGACGGTGTGGGGTGTCTGGACACCGATTCTACCGGGCTGTCCGGTTTCACTCGTCTGCCCGTCCAATGAACCGTGACCGGGCGGGGCCGCGGTTCGTTGCTTCTGACGAACGTACGGCCGCGCCGCGTCCGCCAGACGCGCCGCCCGTCCCCGCGGGGGCACCGTACGGCAGCAGGACCACGCGTGGAGCTCCACCCCAGTCCACCGGCGCACGTGGTGCCGCCGCCCGGTCCGCCGGGCGCGCGGCTCCGTGGGACCGTGCGCGGGTGCCGCGGCCGGCGAGCAGGGGACAGCGACCCCGGCCGCGACTGGGCCGAGAGGTGGGACGGCCGGAGTCCGGGGACGCCCGGGACCGGCCGTCGCACCCCCGGTCCGTTCCGGTGCGCGCCCGGGCGCACTCCCCCGTCCACCTCGTGCCGCTACGCGCGTCCCCGTGCGCCACAACCATCCGAACCACTACGCACCGTGATCATCGATGGCGGCCCCGTCGGGAAATGCTCTGTGCCGAACTGTGCCGAACCGGTTGCAGAGCGAGCCCCTTGTCCAGCACGATGCTCGTTGTAAGCGGTTCTCCTGGCGCCTCACGGCCCACCGAGGAGGCCCGCGACGGCGTTCTCCGCAGCCGCGCCGCAGGGCGGTGGCAGCGATTGTCAGTTCACGCTCCGTGAGCGTGGGACCGGCGCAGACCTGCGTGCCGACCCGCCGCGCACGGAGGTGCGCGCCCCGCACGGCCGGCCACCCACGCCGGAGCCTTGCGGCGCACCCCGAAGCCGACCGACACGACGGCGCTCCTCCCCCGGCGCCGTCACCCCAGCACCGGCGCGGCCCTGACGCCGAGTGCTGAACGACAAAGGGCCCCGTTCCCCCGCGGGGCCCTTTGCCCTTTCCCCGTGCTCCCGGCCTCCGGCACCGTGCTCCCGGCCTCCGGCACCCCGACGGCCGCCCGGGTCAGGGGTGCTTGCGCCAGACGCTCGGGTCGACCGGCTCCTCGGCCGGGGGCGGCGGCACCGCGCCGGGCACCGGCGCCCCGCCGGCCGGGACGGGCGGCTCCTCGTGCGAGTCGAGCACCTCGCTCACCCCGCCCCCGGAGTCGAACGGCGCGTCCTGCGGCACGACGGCCCGCGCCGGCCCGCCGTACCCCGGCACCGGACCGCCCTGCTGCGCCGGAACGCCGTGCGGCGGCGTCGCGTACGGCACCTGCGGCGGCACCGTCGCCGGGTGCGGCGCGCCGCCCTGGGCACGGGCGAACGGGGACTCGGCGTACGGCACCGCGCCGTTCGGCGCGCCCGCGCCCCGGTCGCGGACGGCCACCAGCAGCGGCGGCACCAGCAGGGCGCCGACCAGCGCCCAGACCGCGTTGGCCACCAGCGTGCCCAGGAACACCAGCCCGGCCGAGGACTCCTGCGAGAACTCCATCCGGGCGGTCTCGGTCCAGCCCGCCATGGACGTGGTCTCCACCAACCGCGCCCCGGAGAGCGCCATCAGCAGGGTGAGCGCCCCGGCGTGCAGGGCCGCCAGGCGCAGCCGGTCGGTCGCGTCCAGGCGCCGCCGGTACGCCGCCCAGCCGAGCACGCCCGCCGCGACGAGCGCGGCCAGGCCGGCCCAGCGCCAGTCGGCGCCCAGGTCCCGCAGGTCGAAGAAGGAGAACTCGGTGTCGTTGCTGCGGTCGCGCCACGAGCCGCCGCCGTCACCGGACAGACCGGTGTGCGTCCGGAAGCCCGCCCCCGAGCCGAAGCCGAGCAGACCGAGGCCGAGGTTGGGCAGGAAGGCCAGCGAGACCCCGGTCAACGCCCCGTCGTCGCTGTTCAGCGCGACCAGCAGGAAGGCCGCCACCGAGGACAGCCCCACCGAGACCGCGAGCGCCTGGCCGGCGGTCAGCGCGGCCACCGCCCAGCCGCGCACCGAGCGGCTGCGCCAGGCCGCCCAGCGCAGCGCGTCGGTGCCGTACACCAGGAAGGCCAGCAGGGCGGCCGGCACCACGGTCCAGGCGACCGCCTCCAGCCAGCCGGAGTCCGCGGTGACCAGCAGCTCCGGCTTCCCTCGGGAGTCGAAGTAGTCGGACTTCACGCCGCGGCCGTCCGGGCTCCAGTCCGTACCGCCGACCAGGCCGAGCGCCAGGCTCACCGCCGCGAGGACCGCCGCGGTGCGCATCGCCTCGGCGGCGGCCTGGCCCCGGGTCAGCTGGCCCTCGGCCGCCTTGCGCCGGCGCAGCCCGGCCCGCAGGCCGAGCCAGAGCGCCAGGCACCACAGGACCGTGACGGTCATCGGCAGCACCCGGACGGTCTCGGTCCAGCCGCCCGGACCCCGGCCCACCGAGCCCTGGTAGGCGAGCCGGAACGGCGCGCCGAGCGCGTTCAGGGTCATCGACAGCATCGCGCCGAAGCGCTCGCCGAAGCCGGGCGCCTCGAACCGGTACTGGTACTGGTAGTCGCCGGGGACCGCCGCGACCAGCGCCACGGCCAGCAGGACGAGGGTCGGCGCGACGGCCGCCCTGGCCGCCGGGCGCCAGTCCGCGGCCGTCAGCAGGCGCTGGAGGGCGGGCTGCCTGTCGTACGACTGCCCGGCACCCCAGCTGCCCAGGGCGGGCGGGGCCGCGGCCGCGGGCCCGTACCCCGGCTGTGGACCGTACCCGGGCGGCGGCACGGACGGCGGAACGGGCGCAGCCGCACCCGGAGGTGGCGGCGGGACGGCGGCCGGCGGGACGGTCGGCGGGGCCGGGGGCGCGAACGGCCGGCCGCACGACCCGCAGGCGGGCGCCCCCTCCGCCGAAGTCGCCCCGCACGATGTGCAGTTGGCCATGGCCCGCGTTCCCCCCGCTCGACGAGTTCCTGGCCGCCCCAGGGAGCCCGTTTATCCCATCGGACCCGAACGGCTGTCAACCGGGAACCGGCGCAGGCGGATTGGCCCGCCGGACCGGGTTCAGCCGCGCTTCTTCGGGACCTCCGGGACGGGCAGCAGCGGCAGCCGCAGCGCGCCGAACGCGCCCTCGGGCACGGCCGGCCGCACCGGCGCCACCGCCGCGACCCGCCGGTACTCCTCGCCCTGGGCCGGGCGCGGGTCCGCCTCGCCCTTGTTCGGCCACATCGACAGGGCGCGCTCGGCCTGGGCCGTGATGGTGAGCGAGGGGTTGACTCCCAGGTTGGCGGAGACGGCCGAACCGTCCACCACGCTGATGCCCGGGTAGCCGTACAGCCGGTGGTACGGGTCCACCACGCCGGTCCCGGGGGCGTCGCCGATCGGGCAGCCGCCCAGGAAGTGCGCCGTCATCGGGATGTCGAAGATCTCGCCTACGGTGCTGCCGGGGAAGCCGTTGATCTCGTCGGCCAGCGCCTGGGCGCCGCGCTCGGCCGCCGGGATCCAGGTCGGGTTGGGCTCGCCGTGGCCCTGGGCGGAGGTGAGCCGGGCGTTGCCGAGCGGGCCCTTCCGCAGCGAGACGGTGATCGAGTTGTCGAGCGACTGCATCACCAGGCCGATGATCGTCTTCTCGGACCAGCGGCGCTGGTTCATCGAGCGGGCGAAGGTCACCGGGTGGAGCGCCGAGTTGCCCAGGTAGCGCAGCCAGCGCGGGAGCGTTCCGCCGCCCCTGACCTGGGCGATGGACAGTGCGCCCATCGCGTTGGAGCCCTTGCCGTAGCGGACCGGCTCGATGTGGGTGTTGGCGTCCGGGTGGATCGAGGAGGTGATCGCCACGCCCTTGGTGAAGTCCGCCTTGGCGCCGTAGCGCCGGTCGGTGGTCTGCGCCCCCACCAGGGCCTCGGAGTTGGTCCGGGTCAGCTCGCCCAGCCGCTCCGAGATCCGGGGCAGGTGGCCGCCGTCCCGCATCCGGTGCAGCAGCGACTGGGTGCCGTAGGTGCCGGCCGCGACGACCACCCGGGCCGCGGTGATGGTCCGCGCGCCCGCCTTCACCCGGTCGGTCTTCGAGCGCGCGTCGGTGCGGCGCACGTCCACGGCGAAGCCCCGGTCCCCGTCGGCCCCGCCGATCTCCCGGATCCGGGCCACCGTGGTGAGCGGGTGGATCTCCGCGCCGCCCTTCTCGGCCAGGTACAGGTAGTTCTCGGTGAGCATGTTCTTGGCGCCGTGCCGGCAGCCGGTCATGCACTCGCCGCACTCCACGCAGGCCTTGCGGGCCGGGCCGGCGCCGCCGAAGTACGGGTCGGCCACCTCGCCCCCCGGGGCCGCCTCGGCCGTGCCTCCCCCGGACTCCGTCCGGGAGGTGCCCCCGGCGTCCTCGCCGTCGCCGAAGAAGACCCCGACCGGCGCCATGTGGAAGGTGTCGCCGACGCCCATCCGCTCGGCGGCCGCCTTGAGGTGGACGTCGGACGGGGTGAGGGTCGGGTTGAGCCGGACCCCGAGCATCCGCTGCGCCTGGTCGTAGAACGGCGCCAACTCCTGCTGCCAGTCGGTGATGTGGCGCCACTGCCGGTCCTCGAAGAAGGCCTTCGGCGGCACGTACAGGGTGTTGGCGTAGTTCAGCGAGCCGCCGCCGACCCCGGCGCCGGCCAGGATCAGCACGTTGGCCAGCAGGTGGATGCGCTGGATTCCGTACAGCCCGAGCCGCGGCGCCCACAGGTAGTTCGGCAGGTCCCAGGAGTTCCTGGGCAGTTCGTCCCGGTCGAAGCGCCGCCCGGCCTCCAGGACGGCGACCCGGTAGCCCTTCTCGGTCAGCCGCAGCGCCGCGACCGAACCGCCGAAGCCGGACCCGACCACCACCACGTCGTAGTCGAACTCCGCCGCACCGCCGGACTGCACCATCTGCCACCGCTCCTTCGCCGGGTGAACCTGTCTGTGGGGCGGCGGGCCGGGCCCGCGCGCACTGCGGGGCCCGGCCCGCCGCCCGGGCCCGCACGAAGCGGGCCTGCGTGAAGCGGGCCTACTTGAAGCGCAGCGCCTTGAGCGCCCGCAGGCCGCCGGTCATCACCGCGGCGAACTGCTTGTCGTCCAGGCCGAACGAGGGCGCGATCGGCATCAGCCGCTGGGTCGCGATGGTCTGCGCCTCGGTGAAGCGCAGGATGCCCTCGGCGCCGTGCCGGCGGCCCAGCCCGGAGTCGCCCATCCCGCCCATCGGCGAGGCAATCGAGCCGTACGCGGCGGCGTACGCCTCGTTGACGTTGACCGTGCCGGTGCGCAGCCGGGCCGCGACCGTCCGGCCGCGCCGCACGTCCCTGGTCCAGACGCTGGAGTTGAGGCCGTACGGCGTGGAGTTGGCGGCGGCCACCGCCTCCTCGTCGGTGTCGAAGCGGTAGACGGAGACGACCGGGCCGAAGGTCTCCTCGGCGCAGACCGCCATGTCCGGGGTGACGCCGTCGAGGATGGTCGGCTCGAAGAAGAACGGGCCGAGGTCCGGCCGGGCCCGTCCGCCGGCCACCACGGTGGCGCCCGCCTTGACCGCCTCGTCGACGTGCCGGGTGGTGGTCTCCAGCTGGCGGACGGAGACCAGCGAGCCCATGTCGGCGCCGTACGCGAGGCCGCCACCGAGGCGCAGCGCCCGGGTGCGGGCGGCGAAGCGCTCCAGGAACTCGTCGGCCACCGAGCGGTGCACCAGCAGCCGCTCGATCGAGATGCACAGCTGTCCGGCGGAGGAGAAGCAGGCCCGTACGGCGCCGGCGGCGGCCGCGTCGAGGTCGGCGTCGGCGAGCACCAGCATGGCGTTCTTGCCGCCGAGTTCGAGCGAGGCGCCGACCAGCCGGGCGGCGGCGCGCTGGGCGACGTCGCGGCCGGTACGGGTGGAGCCGGTGAACGAGACGTAGTCGGCGTGCTCCACCACGGCGGGGCCGATCACCGGGCCGTCGCCGATCACGATCTGCCACAGGTCGGCCGGCAGCCCGGCCTCGATCAGCAGTTCGCGGGCCCACAGCGCGGTCAGCGCGGTCTGGGTGTCGGGCTTGTTGACCACCGCGTTGCCGGCCACGAAGGCGGGCAGGGCGTCGCCGACGGACAGCTCCAGCGGGTAGTTCCACGGCGAGATGTGGCCGACCACGCCCTTGGGCCGGCGGGCCTCGACGGCCTGGGTGAGCACCGGCAGCGCGCCGCCGCGCCGCTTGTCCCGGAGGTACCGGTGCGCGGCCCGCCCGTAGTGCCGGGCGGCCATGGCGACGGCCAGCACCTCCTCGAAGGCGTGCAGCCGGGCCTTGCCGGTCTCCGCCTGGACGAGGTCCAGCACCTCGTCCTGCCGCTTGAGCAGCAGGTCGTGGAAGCGCAGCAGGACGGCGGCCCGGCGGCGCACCGGCAGCGCGGCCCAGGCGGCCTGGGCGCGGCGGGCCAGCTGGAAGGCGACCTCGACGTCGGCCGGGGTGGACTGCGGCAGGCTGGCCAGCCGCTCGCCGGTCAGCGGGGCGACGGTCTCCACCAGGTCGGGCTCGCCGGTGGCGGTGACGCCGGTCGCCAGCTTGGCGACCAGGGACGGCGGGACGGCCGCGGCGACGGTCCGCGCGCCGCCGGGTGCCGCCGGGTTGCCCGTGCCGGGGTGTTCGGTGGCCACTGCGTCTGCTGTGAGGTCCGACATACGGCGCAGCCTAGGCGTTCGGCGCCCGGTCCGGTACCCGTCGGTAACAAGAATCTGCCGCAGTCGGGTGAAAGCGGGCGCCCCGCCCGGTCCCGGTCAGCGGGTCGGGGTGAAGCTGTTGAGCACGGCGTAGAAGCGCTGTTCGGCCTCGTTCCACTCGCTGCCCCGGTCCGGGCTGGACGAGTAGATCGCGTAGCTGGTGCCGTCCTGGCTGATGAACTCGGTCTCGATCGCGCGCCGGCGGCCGCCCTCCTTGGCCAGGTAGCTGAACTCCCAGACCGCCGCCTCCTGGCCCTTCACCGCCGTGCCGGCCATCCGGTGCTGCTTGTAGTCCTTGAGCGACTTGGAGACGCTGGTCTCCATCTGCCGCATGTGCTCCAGCGGCTTGACCGACTGGCCGACGGTGACGGCGAACTGGAGGTAGTGCACCTTGCCGTCGGGGCTGTAGAAGATCTGGTTGTCGCCGGCGCTGATCCGCTGCCAGGGCGGGGTGCCGTTCGGCAGCGGGAAGCGGAAGCCGGCCGGGTCGTCGACCCAGTGGTAGCCGTTGGGCGGTGCCACCGCGGGGGTGGCGTCGCTGGTGGGTTCGGGCCCGGTGGACTCCGCGGCGGTCGGCGTCGGGTCGTCGGGGCCGTCGCCGCCGACCACGTGCCGGGTGACGAGGAAGGTGCCCGCGGCGGCCAGCAGGCCGACGGCCACCGCGATGCCGACGATCTTCAGCAGGCTGCGGCGCTTGGCCGGTCCCCGCTCGGGCGTGACGGAGTGCGGCACCGGCGCGACGGGCCCGGTGTGCGCCCGGGCGGCGGCCTGTGCGCCCCCGGTGGTGTCCGGTTCGACAGGGACGACGGGCGCGACGGGGACGACGGGCGCGGCGGGTGCGGCGGCCTTCGGCTCGGTCGGCTCCTCGGAGCCCTCGGCCGGCTCCGCCTCGGGCACCGGGCCGTCGCTGCGGTCCACCACCGGCACCGACCGGGTGGGCGTGCGCACCGCCGCGACCGACTTCAGGCCCATCGTGTGCCCGGCCTGCACCTCGGCCAGCATCTTGGCCGCCTCGTCCGCGGTGGGCCGCTCGGCCGGGTCCTTGGCCATCAGCGCGGCCAGCACCGGCCCCAGCGGCCCGGCCCGCCGCGACTCCGGCAGCGGCTCGTCGACCACCGCGGCGAGCGTGCTGATCGGCGAGTCCCGCCGGAACGGCGACTGGCCCTCGACCGCCGCGTACAGCGTCGCCCCGAGGCCCCACAGGTCGGAGGCCGGCCCGGGCCGCTCGCCCTGGGCACGCTCCGGCGCCAGGTAGTCCGGCGACCCGACCAGGTCCCCCGGCCGGGTCAGCTCGGTCGAGCCCTCGTACTTCGCGATGCCGAAGTCCAGCAGCACCACCCGCCCGGTGCCGCGCTCCAGCAGCACGTTGGCCGGCTTCACGTCCCGGTGCAGCACACCCAGCTGGTGGCCCCGGTGCAGCGCGGCCAGCACCTGGCTGCCGACCTCGGCGGCGGCGCGCGGCTGCAGGGTGCCGTCCTGGCTGATCACGTCGGCCAGCGAGCGGCCGTCGACCAGCTCCATCACGATCCACGGCCGGCCGTCCTGCTCCAGCACGTCGTGCACGGTGATCACACCGGGGTGCTTGATCCGCGCGGCCGCGCTGGCCTCGCGCTTCATCCGGGTGTGCAGGATCTGGAGGTCCTCCTCGGGCAGGTGGTTGACGGTCAGCTCCTTGACCGCGACCTCGCGGTCGAGCATCCGGTCCCAGGCCCGCCAGACGGTACCCATGCCGCCCCGGCCGAGCCGCTCGCCGAGCTCGTACCGCCCGGCCAGCAACCGCTCCGCCTCGGCCGCCTCCGGCCGGTCCTGCACGCCCATCTGCGCCCGCTCCCCCACACACTCCGCCAGCCGTCACAGCGACGGAGGGCCTGGTGCAGACCACTGTTCGAACAAATCCCACGCACACATTAGGCGCACCTTGCCGCCCCGGGTAATCACGCCCACCCGCTGAACCGCAGGACCGGAATCCCAGCGGATCGTCAGCCCGCGAACAGCACCACCGCGACAATTCCCAGCGCGAGCAGCGCAAACACTCCACCGACCAACAGCGGGCCCAATAGGGCCGGGGGTATCCGGGGCGGCTTCGCACCGTTTCCTGCCCCGAAGTCCCCGCCGTTCCCGCCCTTTCGGGCACTCCTGCCGCCCCCGGGGGCCCCGGTCCTCCCGCCCCGCCGGCGCGGCTGCCTCGACTCCGGTGGAGCGGGCACCGCAATCGCCGCCACCCGCTCCTCGTCGACCGGCTCCGGCGCCCCCGCCAGCAGCTCCGCCAGCTCCCCGCGCACCGCCTCCGCCGTCGGCCGCCGCACCGGATCGGCCTGCAACAGCCGCTCCACCAGCGGCCCGAGCGGCCCGCACACCACCGAGGGCTCGCGCCGCCCGTCCCGTACGGCCGTCACCAGCTCCGGCACGTTCCGCTCCGGGTACGGCGCGCGGCCGGTGACCATCCGCTGCACCAGCACCCCGAGCGCCCAGCAGTCGCCCGCCGGGCCGCCGTCCAGCGGCCAGCGCTCCGCCACCGGACCCACCAGGGTCGCCCGCACCTCGTACCGACGCCGCCCGGCCGGCCCGCCGAGCTCCTCGGCCAGCGCCTCCTGCGCCACCCCGGCGAGCAGTCCGCCGAGCATCGCCGCACCGTCCTCGCAGACCAGCACGGACTCCGCGGTCAGGTCACCGTGGGTCAGCCCGGCCGCGTGCAGCGCCCGCAGCGCGCCCGCCAGGTCCGCCGCCAACTCGGCCGCCCGGTACGGCGGCAGCGGCCCCTCGGCGAGCAGCTCGGCCACCGTCCACCCGGCCGGCCGCTCCTCCACCGTCCACAGCAGCTCGCCCTCGACGAACGCGCCGACCCCCCGCAGCAGCCGCGGGTGCGCGACCGGCGCGGCCGAACCGACCGCCGCCACCCGCCGCACCAGGCGGTCCGCCTGTGCCGCGGCGGCGTCCTCCGGATCCTGCCCCACCGTCAGCAGCCCCGGCAGCTCCAGGGCGCTCAGCAGCACCGATTCTCCGGTCCACTCGTCCACCGCGTGGGCGCTCAGCGGTCCGGGACGGTCCGTCAGCCGGTACCGTCCCGCCAGCAACAGCTCGGGGCCGCCTCGCATGCCAGTTCCTCTCGCTCGCCGACCAGCCTACTGAGCGGCTCCCTTAGGCTCGGTCCATGGACTGGACCGATCTGATCGACACCGCCCTCAAGGCGTCCGGGAACAGCAGCAAGGCCAACCAGGCCGAGGCCGTCCGCGCCGTGGAGGCGACCGTCATCGACGGCGAGAAACCGGTCGCCTCCACCGCCGGGCGCCACCCCGAGCACTTCCGCAAGGGAGTGCTCGTGCTGACCACCCATCGGCTCCTGTTCCTGAAGGACGGCAAGCCGCCGGTCCCGGTTCCGCTCGCCGCCGTCAGCGACGTCACCGTGACCCGCACCAAGCTCAACGGCGAAGTGCTCCTGGTGGTGGCGCTCACCGGCTCCCACCGCTTCGAGGACGTGGTCAAGGCCGAGTTCTTCGCCGAGCGGCTCCGGGCCGCCGCCCGCACCGCCCGCAACACCCCGAAGGCCCTGCCCGCCGCACCGGCCGGAGCCGCCACCGGCGAACAGCTCATCAGCCAGCTCGAACGGCTGGCCGCCCTGCGCACCTCCGGTGCCCTCACCGAGGACGAGTTCACCCGCGCCAAGCAACGCCTGATCGGTTAGAGCCTGTCTACGGCGCGGGCTGGAAGCTGTTGAAGACGACGTCCCGGACCGGGGCCTGGGCGGCCCACTCGGCGTCCGGGACGATCCAGTAGATCGAGTACCCGTACTTGGCCGGGGTCCCGGTCACGAAGCCGCGGTTGAGCGAGTGCATCCTGGGCGTGCCGTTGGTCCACTCCCAGTCCGCGGCGTTGCTCCACTGCCGGTAGGTGATCGCCGCCAGGTTCAGCCGCTGATAGTTGGTGACCTGCCCGCGGACGCTCGGCTCCGACTCCTGCCAGTCGGCGACCGCGCTCGCGCCGGGCGACGTGGTCCACTCGATCCGCAGCTGGCTGCCGTCCGCCGCGTTCTTGAAGATCCGCCGGTTGGCGTCGGACGCCGTCGGCTGCAGACCGTCCGGCAGCACGACCGAGAAGCCGCTCGGGTCCTTGTACTCGTGGTACCCGGCCGGCACGCCCCCCGGCGTGGGCTGCGCCGGGGTCTGGGCCGGTGCCGGGGGCTGCACGGGAGCCGCCGGCGCACCGGCCGACTGCGCGGGCGCGTCCGGCACCGCGGCCGGGTCGCCGGTCGGCTGCGGCGCGGGTCCGCTCGCCGGCGGCGCCGCCGCGCTCGGGCTCGACTCCGGCTCCGTGCCCGCCGCCGGCGCGGTGGCCCCCGCGCTCTGCGCGGCCCCGCCGCCCGACCCGCCGTCCTCGTTGCCGACCATCCGGAGCACCGCCACCACCCCGGCGATCAGCAGCAGCACCACGATCACGGTGGCGATGGCCAGCCGCCGCCGACCGGTGCGCGGATCGGCCCCGGCCGCCTGCGTCGCACCCATCGTCCACTCGCTGGTCACCGGCCGGATCGACTCCGGCTCCGGCGCCTCCGGCTCCCCGGCCGGCTTCTCGACGGGCTCCTCGTCCTGGGCCCGGCTACCGACCCGGACCGTCCCCAGCAGCCCGGCCACGGGCCGCTTGCGGCCCTCCTCGGCCTGCTCCGGCGCCTCCTTCGCGGGCTCCGGCTCCCCGGCCGGCTTCTCCACCGGCACCGCGTGCTCGGTGGTCGACTCCGCCCGCGCGGTGGACTCCGCGACCACCCGCTTGAGCATCGACCGGGTCTGCGAGGCGTCCAGGCGCTCGGCCGGGTCCTTCGCCAGCAGCCCCTCGATCACCGGCCGCAGCGGCCCGGCGTTCACCGGCGCCGCCAGGTCCTCGGTCATCACCGCGGTCAGCGTGGCCAGCGCGGAGCCCCGGTCGTACGGCGGCCGGCCCTCGACCATCGCGTACAGCGTGCCGCCCAGCGACCACAGATCGGCCGGCGGCCCGGGCTTCTGCCCGCGGGCCCGCTCCGGCGAGATGTACGAGGGCGCGCCGACCAGCATCCCGGTCGAGGTGACGGAGGCGTCGCCCTCCACACTGGCGATGCCGAAGTCGGTGAGCACCACCCGGCCGTCCTCGCCGATCAGCACGTTGGACGGCTTGACGTCCCGGTGCAGGATGCCCAGCGCGTGCGCCGCGCTCAGCACACCCAGCACGTCCAGCGCGATCTCCGCGGCCCGGGCGGGCTCCAACGGCCCGTCCTCCCGCACCACGTCGGCCAGCGAGCGGGACTCGACCAGTTCCATGACGATCCACGGCCGGTCGTCCTCGTCGACCACGTCGAAGACCGTCACCGCCGAACTGTGCCGGATCCGCGCGGTCGCCTTGGCCTCGCGCAGCGTCCGGGTGATCAGCCGGTGCTTCTCCTCCTCGTCGACGCTGGCGTTCATCCGCAGTTCCTTGACCGCGACGGTCCGGCCCAGCATCTCGTCCTCGGCGCGCCAGACCGTGCCCATGCCACCGCGCCCGAGCACGCCGTTCAGGCGGTAGCGGCCGGCCAGGAGGCGGCCGGTGGAACCCTGCGCCTGGGTCATTCGGAACGTTCCCCCATGTGCTGCTGGCGGTCGTGGTGACGGCGCGTCGGCCCGACCTGGGGCCCGGACGCCCAAGCCTCCATCATCTCCTGTCCGGAGGGCCCGCGACCACCCGGCCCCCGCCACAAGCCGGGACGAACCGGAACGGGCGCGGCGCTCCGTGCTCGATCTGTGATCGAAAACTCGCCAAGATCTGCCCGAACCACTGCTACCGTTCGGCAGCTCATCGTCTTTCCGGGGGGATTCGACGCCCATGACCGCACCCGCGCCGGGCACTGACGGCCCATCGACCCGGCCCCGCACCGCCGAGCACTACTCGGTCGCGCCGCCCCCGGCCGCCCCCGAGGGCTACGTCGCCCCCGGCATGCCCGGCGCCCCCGTGGCCGGTTTCGAACCCACCGAACCCCCGCCCCGGCCCGTCCCCCGCCGCCGCACCGCCCTGGCCGTGGCCCTCGCCCTGCTCGCCATGCTGATCGGCGGCCTGGCCTACGGCAGCGCCCCCCTGCGCGCCGCCGACAGCCTCGGCTGGCTGGCCATCGCCCCGGCCGGCCTGGTCGCCCTCCCCCTCGGCCGCCTCGGCGGCACGAGCCGCTCGCTCCCCCCGCTCGGCGCCCTCCTCGCCGCCGGCGCCCTCCTCCTCGGCCAACTGATCGAACACCTCCGCCGCCTGCGCGCCGAAGGCCCCGCCCCCCACGACCTGCTGCACGACACCGTCACCGCCTGGCGCGCTGACCTCCGCCCCCTCGACGCCGCCTTCTACACCATCGCCCTCATCGGCGGCTTCCTCCTCACCCGCCGCACCGCCACCCGAAGCTGACGCCGGCGCCCCTCCCGGAAGCCCCCCGAAAACCCCGAAGGCCCCCGCCGATTCCCGGCAGGGGCCCCGTCGACACCCGTCAGCGGTGATCGAGCGCCGGGTTCACCGTCACCTCGACCCGCTGGAACTCCTTGAGCTCCGTGTACCCCGTGGTGGCCATCGCGCGCCGCAGCGCACCGAACAGGTTCATGGTCCCGTCCGGGGTGTGCGAAGGCCCGGTGAGGATCTCCTCGGTGGTGCCGACCGCGCCGAGGTTCACCCGCTTGCCGCGCGGCAGCTCCTCGTGGACGGCCTCCATCCCCCAGTGGAACCCCTTGCCCGGGGCGTCGGTCGCCCGGGCCAGCGCGGCCCCGATCATCACCGCGTCCGCGCCGCAGGCGACCGCCTTCGGGATGTCCCCGCTGTAGCCGACGCCCCCGTCCGCGATCACGTGCACGTAGCGCCCGCCGGACTCGTCCATGTAGTCGCGACGGGCGGCCGCCACGTCGGCCACGGCGGTCGCCATCGGCACCTGGATGCCCAGGACGTTCCGGGTGGTGTGGGCGGCGCCCCCGCCGAACCCGACCAGGACGCCGGCGGCGCCGGTGCGCATCAGGTGCAGCGCGGCGGTGTAGGTGGCGCAGCCGCCGACGATCACCGGGACGTCCAGCTCGTAGATGAACTGCTTGAGGTTGAGCGGCTCGGCGGCGCTGGAGACGTGTTCGGCCGAGACGGTGGTGCCGCGGATGACGAAGACGTCGACGCCGGCGTCGACCACGGCCTTGGAGAACTCGGCGGTGCGCTGCGGCGAGAGCGCGGCGGCGGTGACCACACCGGAGTCGCGGACCTCCTGGATCCGCTGCTTGATCAGCTCGGCGCGGATCGGCGCCGCGTAGATCTCCTGGAGGCGGCGGGTCGCGGTGGACTCGTCGGTGATCGCGGCGATCTCGTCCAGCAGCGGCTGCGGGTCCTCGTAGCGGGTCCACAGGCCTTCGAGGTTCAGCACGCCCAGACCGCCGAGGCGGCCGATCTGGATGGCCTGCTGCGGCGAGACCACGCTGTCCATCGGGGCGGCCAGGAACGGCAGCTCGAAGCGGTACGCGTCGATCTGCCAGGCGATCGAGACCTCCTTCGGGTCCCGGGTACGGCGGCTGGGGACGACGGCGATGTCGTCGAAGGCGTACGCCCGTCGGCCGCGCTTGCCTCGCCCGATCTCGATCTCAGTCACTTCGAGCCCTTCTGCTTTGTTGCTCATGCCCGCGCCGGGTCACCCCGGCCGCACCCCAGTATCCCGTACTGCCGCTGGTCCCGCCCCGACGGCCCACGGCCCGGACACGCCCCGGACGCCTCCGGCCGCGCCCGGAGCCGCGCCCCCGGGCCGCACCCCCGACGCACATCGACCGCACCCCGGGCAGCCCGAAGGGCCCGTCGCCGCGGTGCGGCAGCGGGCCCTTCTGGGGTTCAGCGGGTCAGCGGGCCGAGTAGTTCGGCGCTTCGACGGTCATCTGGATGTCGTGCGGGTGGCTCTCCTTGAGGCCCGCCGAGGTGATCCGGACGAACCGGCCCTTGCTCTCCATCTCGGCGACGGTGGCGGCGCCGACGTAGCCCATGGTCTGGCGCAGACCGCCGACGAGCTGGTGCAGCACGGCCGACAGCGGGCCGCGGTAGGGCACCTGGCCCTCGATGCCCTCGGGGACGAGCTTGTCGTCCGAGGCCACCTCGGCCTGGAAGTAGCGGTCCTTGGAGTACGAGCGGCCCTGGCCGCGGGACTGCATGGCGCCGAGCGAGCCCATGCCGCGGTAGGACTTGAACTGCTTGCCGTTGATGAACATCAGCTCGCCCGGGGACTCCTCGCAGCCGGCCAGCAGCGAGCCGAGCATCACGGTGTCGGCACCGGCGGCGAGCGCCTTGCCGATGTCGCCCGAGTACTGCAGGCCGCCGTCGCCGATGACCGGCACGCCGGCCGCCAGGCAGGCCTGGGCGGCCTCGTAGATGGCGGTGACCTGCGGGACGCCGATGCCGGCGACCACGCGGGTGGTGCAGATGGAGCCGGGGCCGACGCCGACCTTGACGCCGTCCACGCCGGCGTCGATCAGCGCCTGGGCGCCGTCCCGGGTGGCCACGTTGCCGCCGACCACGTCGATCCTGACGGCCGACTTGATCTTCGCGATCCAGGCCAGCGCGTTGTGGCTGTGGCCGTGCGAGGTGTCCACCACCAGGAAGTCCGCACCGGCCTCGACCAGGGCCTGGGCCCGGTCGAACGCCTCGGCGCTGGCACCGACGGCGGCGCCGACCAGCAGCCGGCCCTCGGCGTCCTTGGCCGCGTTCGGGTACTGCTCGGCCTTGACGAAGTCCTTGACGGTGATCAGGCCCTTGATCCGGCCCTCGTCGTCGACCAGCGGCAGCTTCTCGATCTTGTGGCGGCGCAGCAGGGCCATCGCGTCCACCCCGGAGATGCCGACCTTGCCGGTGATCAGCGGCATCGGGGTCATGATCTCGCGGACCTGGCGGCTGCGGTCCGACTCGAAGGCCATGTCGCGGTTGGTGACGATGCCGAGCAGCTTGCCGGCCTCGTCGGCGATCGGCACGCCGGAGATGCGGAACTTGGCGCACAGCGCGTCGGCCTCGGCCAGGGTGGTCTCCGGGCCGACCGTGATCGGGTCGGTGACCATGCCGGACTCGGAGCGCTTGACCAGGTCGACCTGGTTGGCCTGGTCCTCGACCGACAGGTTGCGGTGCAGCACGCCGACGCCGCCCTGGCGGGCCATGGCGATGGCCATGCGCGACTCGGTCACCTTGTCCATCGCCGCGGACAGCAGCGGGATGTTGACGCGCACGTTCCGGGAGACCCGCGAGGAGGTGTCCACCTGGTTCGGCAGCACCTCGGAGGCCCCGGGCAGCAGCAGCACGTCGTCGTACGTGAGCCCGAGCATCGCGAACTTCTCGGGTACGCCTGCGGCGTTGTAAGACATTTGGGGGGTACCTTCCGTGGCCGGCCTTATCCGCTCACGCCCGAGGGTGGGGGCGCATTCATCGCTCACTCGCGCAGACCGCCGAAGCCGGATGCAATGGGAGGATCCTCCAAGGGGACCCAGAGCGCACCCGTCAAACTTTGGCAACCCGCCCAGGCGCCGATACCCCATGGTACTGGCACCGCGAATGTGTCCTCGTGTGCCCTTGACAACAACCCGGCCCCGTGGCTCATTCCGCCCGGAAACGGTGGAAAGAGTGCGGATCGGGACGGGCCGCCGGATCGGGGGACCCGATCAGGAGGACTCCTCCGCGAGGGCCCGCAGCCGGCTGAGCGCCCGGTGCTGGGCGACCCGGACGGCGCCGGGCGACATCCCGAGCACCTCGCCGGTCTCCTCCGCCGACAGCCCGGCGGCCACCCGCAGCAGCACCAGCTCGCGCTGACGGGCCGGCAGGTTGGAGAGGAGTTCCTTCGCCCAGGCGGCGTCGCTGCTCAGCAGCGCCTGCTCCTCGGGGCCGAGCGCCTCGTCCGGCACCTCGGGCAGGTCGTCCTGCGGCACGACGGTCGAGCCGGGTCCGCGCATCGCGGCCCGCTGGAGGTCGGCGATCTTGTGCGCGGCGATCCCGTACACGAAGGCCTCGAACGGACGCCCCTGGTCCTTGTACCGGGGCAGCGCGCAGAGCACGGCCACGCAGACCTCCTGCGCGACGTCGTCCACGTGGTGCCGGGCCCCGCCGGGCAGCCGGACCAGCCGGGCGCGGCAGTACCGCAGCGCCAGCGGGTGGACGTAGGCGAGCAGCGCGTCGATCGCCGGGCCCTCGCCGCGGACCGCGGCCGCGACCAGTTCGCCCATCAGCGGCGAGCCGCCCGTGCCGAGTACCGGCGGGCGGTCCGGGCCGGTCAGGCCGACGGGACCGTCGGGGTCGGCGTACGACGGATCACGGCCCGGACCGGAGGGCTCGGCCTCCGCCGGGTCCGCCTGGCCGGCCGTACCGGCGACGTCGTCGCGCATCGGTCCATGGTGCCTGGTCGAGCGGGAAAACGCGGCACCGCGTCCGGAGTTGTGCACCGGAACGTTATGCGCTGCGGCACCGTAGGGCGTGCCCCGCACCACCGGCCCCTCCTGCACCGTGCCGCCTCCCGCCCCGCCGCGATCGGTGGTGGTCCCGTCCGTCGCGCCGTCCGCCGAGTGTCCTGCGGCCGTGTGGTTCGCCGCAGTGCCTGTCCGCTGGTCCCCGAGGTGCTCCACTCCTCCATGGTGCAACCTCGGGACCGTAACGTCACACGCCTGTGCGGCACCCGCTCCGGGAACCGCCGGCGGCACGCCGCACCCGGCGGCGCCGCCGGTGGTCAGCGGACCAGGCCCCAGCGGAAACCCAGCGCCACCGCGTGCGCCCGGTCGGAGGCCCCGAGCTTCTTGAACAGCCGTCGGGCGTGGGTCTTGACGGTGTCCTCGGAGAGGAACAGTTCACGGCCGATCTCGGCGTTGCTGCGGCCGTGGCTCATGCCCTCCAGCACCTGGATCTCACGCGCCGTCAGCGTCGGTGCCGCGCCCATGTCGGGGCTGCGCAGCCGGCGCGGGGCGAGCCGCCAGGTCGGGTCGGCGAGGGCCTGGGTGACGGTGGCCCGCAGCTCGGCGCGCGAGGCGTCCTTGTGCAGGTACCCGCGGGCGCCGGCGGCCACCGCGAGCGCGACGCCGTCGAGGTCCTCGGCGACGGTGAGCATGATGATCCGCGCGCCGGGGTCGGCGGACAGCAGCCGCCGGACCGTCTCGACCCCGCCGAGGCCGGGCATCCGGACGTCCATCAGAACGAGATCGGAGCGGTCGGCCACCCAGCGGCGGAGGACCTCCTCCCCGTTCGTCGCGGTGGTGACCCGGTCCACACCGGGTACGGTCGCGACCGCGCGGCGAAGCGCCTCGCGGGCGAGCGGGGAATCGTCGCAAACGAGAACGGAAGTCATGACCGTCGTCCTCCGCAGCTGATCCGCGTCACGTTGAGCCTCCTGGCTGGTACGAACCTCTCCGACACGGCCGATCGGCGACAGACTCCGTCCTGATCGCCCCAACCTGCCCGCGATCGTTCCCGACGTCCGGCGCCCGCTAACCGCCTCCGCACTTCCAACGACCGTCACTCGAATGAGTTACGGCCTTCGGGGCCATCTCCACCACTGTACGTGGCCAACCCATTACCGATCAGCCGCATCGCGGTGCACACGCCGCACTTTTGCGCAGCTCGCGCGCGGTGGGCGTACGACCCGCACACCGATTCGGCACGTCGCGCGCCCGTCGGCCACCCGATTGCCACGCCCGCGCCCGGCGGAGCCCTTGCCCACTATGCCCGTTTTTATAGCTTTCGTATGGTCATTGACTGTTGTGCCAGTGTGTGGGTGACTTGTCCATGGAGTTGCCTTAAGTCATATTTCCAGGTGTCCACACCAGTGCATCGAAGCCCCGCCGCACCGCTCGGCAGCAGCCCCGCCGAACGCCCGGCCGACGGCCGACAGCCTCTGAAGGGAATGAGCCATGGCAGATTTCTCCCGCCTCCCCGGTCCCAACGCGGACCTCTGGGACTGGCAGCTCTCCGCAGCCTGCCGTGGCGTGGACAGCTCGCTCTTCTTCCACCCCGAGGGCGAGCGCGGGGCCGCGCGCAGTTCGCGCGAGGCCAGCGCCAAGGAGGTCTGCATGCGCTGCCCGGTGATCGCCGAGTGCGCGGCGCACGCGCTGGCGGTCCGTGAGCCGTACGGCGTCTGGGGCGGGATGACCGAGGACGAGCGCGAGGAGATGCTGGGGCGCTCGCGGCACCGACTGATCGAGGTCCCGCTGGCCCCGCCGGCGGTCGCCCAGCGCTAGACCCGACTCCGTGAGCGCCGTGAAGAAACGTTCCTTCGCGGCGCTTCAGCCTTCTGGCTCACCCTACGTGCCGGACCCCCGCGGTCCCGTCACCCACCGTCAGCGATCGGCGGCCGCCCCCGCCAGCCGCTCCAGCATCAGCGCCACGGCCGGCACCTCCGCCAGGTCCGGCAGGGTCAGCGCGACCACCTGGCGCACCGCGGGCGCCCCGGAGGCCGTGTGCACCGGCACCGTCGACACGCCGTCAGGACGCACCGACCGGAGCGCCAGCCGGGGCAGCACCGCCACCCCCAGCCCGGCCGCCACCAGGCCGACCACCGCCGGGTAGTCGTCCGTCGCGAAGTCGATCCGCGGCTCGAAGCCCGCCCCGGCGCACAGCTCCACCAGGTGCCCCCGGCACTGCGGGCAGCCGGCGATCCACTGCTCCCCCGCCAGCTCGGCCAGCCCGACCGCGCCGCCCCGCCCCGCCAGCCCGTGGCCGGCGGGCAGCAGGCCCACCAGCGGGTCGTCCAGCAGCGGGGTGACCACCAGATCGGACCAGTCGGACCCCGCGGTCAGCTGCTGCGCCTCCAGATTGGCCTCGGCCCGGGCCTCGCGCGGCGTGCCGTGGGCCGGCGCCGGGAGCGCGACGGCGCCGCCGGACTGCGGGTAGCGGAAGGCCAGCGCGATCTCGCACTCGCCGCCGCGCAGCATCGCCAGCGACTCCGGCGGCTCCGCCTCGACCAGCGACACGCGCACCCCCGGATGGCCGTCCCGCAGGCGGGCGACCGCGGGCGGCACCAGGGTGGAGCTCGCGGTCGGGAAGGAGACCAGCCGCACCCGCCCGGCCCGCAGCCCGGCGATCGCGGCCACCTCCTCCTCGGCGGCCGAGAGCCCGGCCAGGATTCCGGTGGCATGCTTGAGCAGGACCCGGCCGGCCTCGCTGAGCTGCATCCCGCGGCCCGAGCGGACCACCAGCGGGGTGTCCACCGACTTCTCCAGCGCCTTCATCTGCTGGCTGATGGCGGGCTGCGTACACCCCAGCTCGCGGGCGGCGGCGGAGAAGGAGCCGGTGCGGGCGACGGCACGCAGGACGCGCAGATGGCGGGCCTCGATCATGCCTCAGTTATAAGGCAATCTTTGCATTCTGCAAAATTCTACTGATAGTTGAACAGTGAAGGTGAACGCCGGAGGCCCGGCCCGCCACCCCTCGCGGGGCGCGGACCGGGCCTCCGGTCAGGCGTCGGAGCCTCAGTGCGAGTGGCCGTGGCCGTGGCCGTGACCGTTGTCGGCCTCCTCCTCCTTCTTCTCCACCACGAGGGTCTCGGTGGTGAGAAGCAGGGAGGCGATCGAGGCGGCGTTCTCCAGGGCGGAGCGGGTGACCTTGACCGGGTCGATGACGCCGGCCTTCACCAGGTCGCCGTACTCGCCGGTGGCGGCGTTGTAGCCCTGGCCGGCCTCCAGCTCGGAGACCTTGGAGGTGATGACGTAGCCCTCCAGGCCGGCGTTCTGGGCGATCCAGCGCAGCGGCTCGTGCAGCGCCTTGCGGACGACCGCGACACCGGTCGCCTCGTCGCCCGACAGGCCCAGGCCACCGTCCAGCACCTTGGCGGCGTGGACCAGGGAGGCGCCACCGCCGGCGACGATGCCCTCCTCGACCGCGGCACGGGTCGCCGAGATGGCGTCCTCCAGGCGGTGCTTGCGCTCCTTCAGCTCCACCTCGGTGGCGGCGCCGACCTTGATGACGCAGACGCCGCCGGCCAGCTTGGCCAGGCGCTCCTGCAGCTTCTCGCGGTCCCAGTCGGAGTCGGTCGCGGCGATCTCGCCCTTGATCTGGGCGACGCGGCCGGCCACGGCCTCGGAGTCACCGGCGCCGTCGACGACGGTGGTCTCGTCCTTGGTGATGGTCACGCGGCGGGCGGTGCCTAGCACGTCCAGGCCGACCTGGTCGAGCTTGAGGCCGACCTCCTCGGAGATGACCGTGCCGCCGGTCAGGACGGCCAGGTCGCCGAGGATCGCCTTGCGGCGGTCGCCGAAGCCCGGGGCCTTGACGGCGACGGCGTTGAAGGTGCCGCGGATCTTGTTGACCACCAGGGTCGACAGCGCCTCGCCGTCGACGTCCTCGGCGATGATCAGCAGCGGCTTGGAGGCACCGCCCTGGAGGATCTTCTCCAGCAGCGGCAGCAGCTCCTGGATGGAGGAGATCTTGCCCTGGTTGATCAGGATGTACGGGTCCTCCAGGACCGCCTCCTGCCGCTCCGCGTCGGTGACGAAGTACGGCGACAGGTAGCCCTTGTCGAACTGCATGCCCTCGGTGAAGTCCAGCTCCACGCCGAAGGTGTTCGACTCCTCGACGGTGATGACACCGTCCTTGCCGACCTTGTCGATCGCCTCGGCGATCAGCTCGCCGACCTGGGTGTCCTGGGCGGAGAGGGACGCGACGGCGGCGACGTCGTCCTTGCCCTCGATCTCGCGGGCGATCGAGAGCAGGTGCTCGGAGACGGCGGCGACGGCCTTGTCGATGCCCTTCTTCAGGGCGGCCGGGCCGGCACCGGCGGCGACGTTGCGCAGACCCTCGTTGACCAGGGCCTGGGCCAGCACGGTGGCGGTGGTGGTGCCGTCACCCGCGACGTCGTTGGTCTTGGTGGCGACCTCCTTGACGAGCTGCGCGCCAAGGTTCTCGTACGGGTCGTCCAGCTCGACCTCGCGGGCGATGGTGACACCGTCGTTGGTGATGGTCGGGGCGCCGAACTTCTTGTCGATGACGACGTTGCGGCCCTTGGGGCCGATGGTCACCTTGACGGTGTCGGCCAGCTTGTTGACACCGCGCTCCAGCGAGCGGCGGGCGTCCTCGTCGAACTGCAGGATCTTCGCCATGTTCCCTATTCCCTCGGGGCTGCGGCCGGCCCACCGGCCGCCGAACTACGTGAACCAACAACCACGCCCCGGGCCCCTGTCACTTGGGACACGGATCCGGGGCGGGTCGGAACGTCTTACTTCTCGATGATCGCGAGGACGTCGCGGGCGGAGAGCACCAGGTACTCCTCGCCCTGGTACTTCACCTCGGTGCCGCCGTACTTCGAGTACAGGACGATGTCACCCACGGCGACGTCGAGCGGCAGACGCTGGCCGTCCTCGAAGCGGCCCGGGCCGACGGCCAGAACGACGCCCTCCTGGGGCTTCTCCTTGGCGGTGTCCGGGATAACCAGGCCGGAGGCCGTGGTGGTCTCGGCGTCGAGCGGCTGGACCACAATGCGGTCCTCGAGCGGCTTGATGGCAACCTTGCTGCTGGTGGTCACGTCCGAGCTCCCCTTCGGAGATTACGGGGTTTTCTAACGGGTAGGGCGATCCTGCGGGCCTGCCGTCGCGGGGGTCAGACACACGTCGTCGCGTTAGCACTCTCCCGGTGGAGAGTGCCAAGGACGACCATAGGGCCGTGTTAGCACTCAGTCAACCAGAGTGCCAACGACGCGCCCTGGGGGCCCCGGTTCCGCGGATGAGCAGCCGCACTCATGTGCGCCCCGGCCCGGCCCCCGCAGACTCCTGCCATGACCTCGATCCCGGTGCGTCCCGGCCCGTCCCGGCCCAGGGACGCCGCCCTCGCCGCGCCGGCGCCGCCCCTGCTGGGGGCCGTACTGCCGTTCACCTGTACGGGCGGCACTCCCTCGGGCAGACTCCTGCCATGACCGACACCCCGGTACGCGTCGACCCCTCCGGCGCGAAGGACGCCCCGCCCGCGCTGCCGCTCCTCCCGGGGGCGCTCCGGTGAGCCGACCGGCCGCCCCGTCCGAGCCGCCGCGGATCCACTGGGCGGCGGACCTGGTGCTCGCCGCGGTGGTGCTCGCGGTGACCGCCGTCGCGGTGTTCCTCGGATCGCTCGTGCTCAACGTGCTGAAGCTGCTCGCCCTGTACGGCCCCGGGACCGTGGCCCTGGACGTCTTCGGCGTCGTGGTCCTGCTCGTGCTGCTGACCCTGACCTTCCGGGGCACCCGACGGCTCGGCTACCGGATCACGCCGTACGCCGCGGTGGCCGCAGCACCGCTGGGCGTGCTCGTGGGCCGGCTCGCCTCCGGCATCCCCGTCATCGGCCGGTGACCGCCGCACCACTGCGGTCACCGACCGGCCGAGCGGCGAGAATGGCCCCCGTGGACACCGAGAACCTCCAGCCGCTGCTGACGCCCGAGGGCCAGGCCCTGCTCGCCGAGTTGCGCGAGTTCACCCCCGAGGAGGAGCTGGCGCTGGCGACCCGCCTGCGCCGGGAGCATCCGGCGGAGCTGGTCTCGGCGGCCTTCGGGCAGGCGCGGCTGCGGCAGCGGGCGCGGGCGAAGTTCGGGGCGGACGCCGACCTGATGTACTTCACGCCCAACGGGGTCGAGCAGTCCACCCGGCGCAGCGTGGCCGAGTGGCGGGCGCAGCGGTTCGCCGCGCTGGGCGTCCGACGGCTGGCGGACCTGTGCTGCGGCATCGGCGGGGACGTGCTGGCGCTGGCCCGGGCGGGCATCGAGGTGCTGGCCGTCGACAAGGACCCGGCGGCCTGCGCCGCCACCGCGGCCAACGCCGCCGCCCTGGGCCTGTCCGAGCTGGTCGAGGTGCGCTGCGCGGACGTCGCCGAGGTGGACGTCACCGGCTACGACGCGGTGTTCACCGACCCGGCCCGGCGCACCTCGCGCGGCCGGGTGTTCGACCCGGAGGCGTACGCCCCACCGCTCTCCTGGGCGATCGAGGCCGGCCGGCGGACCCCGATCGGCGCGCTGAAGGTCGCGCCGGGCATCCCGCACGAGGCCGTGCCCCGGGACGCCGAGGCCGAGTGGGTCTCCGACCACGGTGACGTCAAGGAGGCGGTGCTCTGGTTCGGCACCAGGGCCGCGAGCCCGCACCGCGCCACCCTGCTGCCGCAGGGCGCCAGCCTGACCGGCGGCGACCTGCCCGACCCGCCGGCCGGCCCGGTCGGGCGGTACCTGTACGAGCCGGACGGCGCGGTGATCCGGGCCCACCTGGTGGCCGAGGTGGCCGGGCGGGTGGGCGGCCGGCTGATCGACCCGAAGATCGCCTACCTGACCTCGGACGAGCTGGTCGCCACCCCGTACGCGCACGCCTTCGAGCTCACCGACGTGCTGCCGTTCCACATCAAGAAGCTGAAGGCGCTGCTGCGCGAGCGGGCGGTCGGCACGGTGGTGATCAAGAAGCGCGGGATGGCGATCACCCCGGAGGAGCTGCGCCGCCAGCTCAAGCCCTCCGGGCCGAACAGTGTCACGGTGATCCTCAGCCGCACCGACAACGGGCCGCTGATGATGCTGGGACAGCCGGTCGCGGCGTCCTAGGGGGTCGACCCGCGGCGTCGGTCACGCGGGTGGCTGGATGTAGTCCTCCAGCCGCGCCACCGAGAAGCCCTGCTCCTGTATCCGGGCCAGCAGGTCGCCGAACATCTGGGTCATCGTGGCGCCCTTCAGCTCCTTGGGGCCGCGGAAGTGCGCCAGGATTATGTCGCCGGGCTTCAGCTGCTTGTCCCCCGCCTGGTACTGCATGTCGTGGATCTGCATCGACTCGCGCCAGAGCACCATCGCGCGCGGGCCGCACTGCTGGACGGAGGTGTTGAGCGTCGGGGTGTTGGCGCCGTCGCCGAACGGCGGGCGGAACAGCAGCGGGGCGGCGCCGTACTGCTGGGTGAGCGCGGACTGCGCGTCGCAGATCTCGGACTTCTGCTTCTCCGCCGGGATCCTGCTCATCACCGGGTGGTCCACGGTGTGGTTCTGGACGTGGTTGCCCAGGGCCTGGAGCGGCTTGAAGTAGGCGTAGTCGTTCTTGACGATGTCCCGGGTCAGGAACATCGATATCGGCACCTTGAGGTCGGTGAGCATCTCGACGAACTTCGGGTCCTTCTCGGCCCCGTCGTCGATGGTGATGAAGACGACCTTGTCGCTCGTTTTCACGTCGCTGAACACCGGGACGGGGCCGGTCCGTTCGAGCTTTATCGGCTTGTCGGCGGGCGGCGCCGGGGCGGGGGCGAGCGGGGAGAGGTTCCACTTGGCCCAGGCCGCCGCGCCCGCTCCCGCCGGGGCGCCGGCCGCGGCGGCGGTGGTCGCGGCCGCGGCCGGCGCGGCGCCGGAGGGCCGGGGCGCGGCCGGCGTGGTCGCGGCGGCCGGGGCGGCGCTGCCGCCGCCCCCGTTGTCGCCGCACCCGGTGGCGAGGGCCAGCAGGGCCACCGCCCCCGCCGCGTACGTCCTGGTCCTGCTCCGCCCGTTCCTGATCACCGCTGCGCGCTCCCGGTTCCCGTCCAGCATTCTCTCAGCTATGCACGGTAACGGCCGGTCCCGCGGTTCCCGGTACGGGGCTACTCCAGGTGCTCGCTGGTGAAGGACCAGCGGTGCACCGGGCGGCCGAGCAGCTCGGCCGGCGGGTCGGCGACGGGCACCGGCTCGCCGTTCCACCAGGTGATCAGCAGCACCCGCCCGCCCGGGGCGGTGAGCAGTTCGAGGCGCTCCAGCCCGGCCGAGCCGCGAAGCCGGGGCAGCGCCGACTCCCGTGCCCAGGCGGCGAGTTCGGGCCCGCACCCGTCGGCGGCCCGGGCCTCCCACATCGCGGCGACGGTCATGCCGCGCCACCGCCGAGGGCGTCGTAGGCCTGGCCGTGGACGTCGGTGTGGGGCACGTGGACCTCGGTCACCGGCAGCGAGGAGTCGGCGGACAGGTCGAAGGCGGACGGCGTGCGGTCGCGCCACACCATCTCGGCGCCGAGCGCCGCGACCATCGCGCCGTTGTCGGTGCACAGGCCCGGCCGGGGCACCCGCAGCCGGATGCCGGCCCGGTCGCAGCGCTGCTGGGCCATCTCGCGCAGCCGCGAGTTGGCCGCCACGCCGCCGCCGATCATCAGGTGGTCGACGCCGCTGTCCTTGCACGCCTTGACGGCCTTGCGGGTGAGCACGTCGGTGACCGCCTCCTGGAAGGACGCCGCCACGTCGGCGATCGGCACCTCCTCGCCGGCCCGGCGCCTGGCCTCCACCCAGCGGGCGACGGCGGTCTTCAGGCCGGAGAAGGAGAAGTCGTACTCCGGGTCGTTCTTGCCGGTCAGGCCGCGCGGGAAGGCGATCGCCTTCGGGTCGCCCTCGCGGGCCGTGCGGTCGACGATCGGGCCGCCGGGGAAGCCGAGGCCGAGCACCCGGGCGACCTTGTCGAAGGCCTCGCCGGCCGCGTCGTCGATGGTCGCGCCGAGCGGGCGGACGTCGCTGGTGATGTCCTCGCTGAGCAGCAGCGAGGAGTGCCCGCCGGAGACCAGCAGGGCCATCGTCGGCGAGGGCAGCCGGCCGTGCTCCAGCTGGTCGACGCAGATGTGCGAGGCGAGGTGGTTGACCCCGTACAGCGGCTTGTCCAGCGCCCAGGCGTACGCCTTCGCGGCGCTGACGCCGACCAGCAGCGCGCCGGCCAGGCCGGGGCCCGCGGTGACGGCGATGCCGTCCAGGTCGCTCGCCTTGATCCCGGCGGTGTCCAGGGCGCGCTGGATGGTCGGGACCATCGCCTCCAGGTGCGCGCGGCTGGCGATCTCCGGGACGACGCCGCCGAAGCGGGCGTGGTCGTTGACGCTGGAGGCGACCGCGTCGGCCAGCAGCGTGGTGCCGCGCACGATGCCGACGCCGGTCTCGTCGCAGGAGGTCTCGATGCCGAGGACGAGCGGTTCGTCAGCCATGGCGGGTGTCCTCAATGTCCTTCGGGTCAGTGCTGTCAGTGCTCGG
Source organism: Kitasatospora sp. NPDC041917 (assembly GCF_055589745.1). Classification (NCBI taxonomy): domain Bacteria; kingdom Bacillati; phylum Actinomycetota; class Actinomycetes; order Kitasatosporales; family Streptomycetaceae; genus Kitasatospora; species Kitasatospora sp. NPDC041917. Next base: position 152,290 of record NZ_JBVJBI010000010.1, read on the forward strand.
GGAGTCGAGGCGCATCACCAGCGCGTCGACGTTGGCGGGCTGGTAGTAGCCGCGCCGGATGCCCACCGGTTCGAAGCCGTGGCGCTCGTACAGCCGTTGGGCGCGCGGGTTGTCCACCCGCACCTCCAGCAGCAGCTCGGCGCACTCGCGCCGGGCGGCCTCCCGGATCAGGTCGGTGAGCAGCGCCGCGCCGAGGCCGGCGCCCTGGTGGCGCGCGTCGACGGCGATGGTCTGGACGTCGCCCTCACCGGCGATCGCCATCAGGCCGGCGTAGCCGACGATCGTGCCGTCCGGGGCGGCCGCGACGGTGTAGTGGCGGGTGCCGCCGGGGTGGGACTCGGCCAGTTCGGACCAGAACATCCCGGCGGACCAGGCGTCCTCGGGGAAGAGCCGCAGCTCCAGCTCCAGCACCGGCGCGATGTCCCACCAGCGCATCGGGCGCAGGGTGGTGCCGTGGTTCACGCCGGGAGCACCGCCTTGTAGCCGGCCGGGACCTGGGCGTCCGGGCGGCGCAGGTACAGCGGGTGGTTCGGCAGCAGCTCGCGCCCGGCGGCCAGCTCGGCGGCGGCGAACCCGGCCAGGGCGCCGGCCGAGACGTGCTCGGGGCCGTGCCCGCCCGGGAAGGCGTCGGGGTAGAGCAGCGCGCCGGCGCCGACGGAGCGTTCCTGCGGGGTCAGCTCGGCCGGGCGGTCCACGCCGGGGCCCTCGGTGCGGCGGCCCTCGGCGTCGTACGAGGCCCAGTAGACCTCCTTGCGGCGCGCGTCGGTGGCGACGGTGAACGGCTGCCCGGCCAGGCCCTCGGCGCGGGCCTGGAAGGCGATCGCGTCCAGGGTGCAGACGCCGTGCACCGGCAGCCCGAGCGCGTGGCCGAGCGCGGCGGCGGTCACCAGGCCGACCCGCAGGCCGGTGTACGGGCCGGGGCCGACGCCGACCGCGATGCCGGTCAGCCGGTGCTTGTCCACCCCCGCGGCCCGCAGCACCCCGTCGATCGCGGGCAGCAACAGTTCGCCGTGGCGCCTGGCGTCGACCTGGTGGGTCTCGGCGAGGACGGCCGTGCCGTCGTGGACGGCGGCGGTGACGGCGGGGGTAGCGGTGTCGAACGCGAGCAGCAGCACGGGGTCAAGGTTAGACCGCGTTGGGCCGACCGGCCGATCGGCAAGGTGTACCAGCCGGGAACACACATCCGAGGCGCTGCGACCCGCGCGGATGAACCTGGCACGATGGGGCCGTACGTAAAGGGACGGCGGCGGGAGCGGCAACGTGGCGAAGATGGGTCCTGGAGTGGTGGTCACGGGGTTGACCCTGGGGGCCCTGGCGGTGGTGAGCCTGCTGGCCTTCCAGGCCAACGGCGCCCAGGACCGGGCCGGCGGCCCCAGGCCCACGGCCACCACCACGGCGACCGGCACCGCGACCGCCGCGGCGCCGACCGCCTCGGCCGCCCCGACCGTCCCCGCGCTGCCGACCACCTCGGGCACCGGCATCCGCGTGGTCTACTCGGTCGGCAGCCACTTCGTCTGGCTGGTCGACCCGAAGAAGACTCCGCAGGTCGCGGCCGCCTTCCCGGTCACCCCGGGCTCGGTCGAGCCGGCCCCGGGCAGCTACGCCGTGTACAGCCGCACCCAGACCACCACCGGGACGGACGGCAAGCAGATCGAGCACGTGGTGCGCTTCGCGCAGCAGAACGGCGTGGTGTTCGGCTTCAGCGCGGCGGTGGACGGCGCGACGCCGACCACCGACCCGAGCGCCAAGACCGGCGGCATCCGCAGCGGACGCGCCGAGGGGCAGCTGCTCTGGGACTTCGCGCCCAAGGACACCAAGGTGGTCGTGATCGCCTGACCCGGACGGCCCGGAACGGCCCGGGCCCGGAAGGACCGGCCTCACGCGGCCCGGGGCGCCCGCGCCTCGGGCCGTTCGTCCTGTCGGGGCCGCGGTTCGGGCGGGGTGGACACCGCCTCGGCGGCCGCGCAGGCGGCCAGCAGCGCCCGCATCGGCTCTCCCGGAGCGCGACGGGCCGGTTCTCCGGCCCCGGCGGCGGGGACCGCGCGCTTCGGGGCGGGGGTGGTGCTCGACATGGCGCCTCCCTAGTTAGGCAGACCTAACCGCAGCACCCATCCCACCACGCCCGGCACCCCGCCCGCAACATCTTGCCGACAGCCTGTCGGCAAGATGTCGGCGGGACGTCGGCACCCCGTCGGCGCCCGTCGGCTATCCGAGGTCCGCCAGCGCCGCGTCCGCCCAGCGCGGGCCGATCCCGGTCAGCACCACCCGGCGCGGGTCCTGGTCGTCCCCGTCCGCCGTGCCGCCGATGGCGCGCTCGATCCGGACCTCCAGCCGGTCCTCGGACAGCCGCTCGACCTTGCCCTCGCCCCACTCCACCACGACCACCGACTCGGGCAGCGAGACGTCCAGGTCGAGGTCCTCCATCTCGTCCAGGTCCCCGCCCAGCCGGTACGCGTCCACGTGCACCAGCGCCGGGCCGCCGACCAGCGAGGGGTGCACCCGGGCGATCACAAAGGTCGGTGAGGTCACCGCCCCGCGGACCTGCAGGCCCTCCCCCAGGCCCCGGGTCAGCGTGGTCTTCCCCGCGCCCAGCTCCCCGGAGAGCAGCACCAGGTCACCCGGCCGCAGCAGCGCGGCCAGCTCCCGGCCGAGCCGGCCCATCCGCTCCGGGGTGGGGACGGTGAGAGTGGCGTGCGAGCCCATGCGCGTGTCTTGCCCTTCGGTCCGTACCGGCGCACCGACCACCGGCCGCCACCGCTACCGTGCCACATCCGCGCGCCGCCGGGGCTCACACGGGGTCGACGACGCCTTCCGCGACCCGCTCCCGGGCCAGGTCGAGGACGGCCGCGGGCAGCGGCGCCGCCCCGGCGAAGCCGGCGGCCCGGCGCAGCAGCCGCGCCAGCTCGTGGTCCACCAGCTCCGGGCGTTCCAGCATCACCAGGTGCCCGGCGCCCTCGGCCAGGACCAGTTCGGCGCCGGGCAGCCGCGCGGCCATCGCCTCGCTGTGCGTCGAGGGCGTCAGCAGGTCCTTCGTCCCGGCCAGCACCAGCGCGGGCAGGCCCCGCAGGGCGGCCAGCGCCTCGTACTTCTCGTGCGCGCCGAACACCGGGTAGAACTCGGCGACCACGTCGATCGGGGTGGCGTCCAGCAGCTGCTCGGCGAAGCGCACCACACCGGGGTCGACGTCCCGGCCGCCGAAGGAGAACCTCCGGTAGAACACGGCGGCCACGTCCGAGCCCAGCCGCCTGGTCGCCTCGATCAGGTCGACCTGGCGGCCCAGCAGCTTCACCATGCCGGGCGCGACCTTCCTGAACAGCTTCGCGCCGGCCCTCGGCAGGCCGAGGCTGACCTCGTTCCAGTCCCCGGCGAGGGTGCCGATCAGCGCCACCCCGGCGACCCTCTCGCGGAACAGTTCAGGGTGCTGGTCGGCCAGCGCCATCACCGTCATGCCGCCCATCGAGTGGCCCACCAGCACCAGCGGCCCGGTCGGGGCGACGGCGTCGATCACGGCCTTGAGGTCGCCGCCCAGCTGGTCGATGCCGGCCGGCTCGCCCGCCAGGTACGAACGGGAGCGCTCGGAGCGGCCGTGGCTGCGCTGGTCCCAGAGGACCAGCCGCATGCCCTCGCGCAGCGCGGCCCGCTGGAAGTGCCAGCTGTCCTGGTTGAGGCAGTAGCCGTGGCAGAACACCACGGTCAGCGGCTCGGCGCCGGCGCCGTCCCCGTCCGGCCCGCTCCAGCCGGTGCCGTCCAGCTCGACGTACAGCTCGGTGCCGTCCGGCGCGGCCACCGTCCTCGGACGGCCGCGCAGCGAGCCGTACGGGGCGTTCGCGTCCAGCTCGGCCCGGGCCCGGCGGCGCATCGCCCGGCCGACGGTCAGCCGCTCCACCGCGACGCCCGCGGCCGCCCCCGCCGCCAGTACGCCGACCGAGATCCCGATCACACCCGCCCGGCTCACCCCGGAGGCGGCGCCGGCCGCCTTGGCGACCGCCGCGACCGGACTGCCCTCGGCCGGTGCACCGGTCATGCCGACGGGCCCTCCGGGTGGCTGCCGCCGAGGTAGCGGCGGGGCACCCGGGCACCGATCCGGGTGATGATCTCGTACGAGATGGTGCCGCAGGCGCGGGCCCAGTCCTCCGCGGTGGGCTCGCCGCGCTCGCCGTTGCCGAACAGCAGCACCTCGTCGCCGATCGCCGGGGTCTCGCCGCCGAGGTCCACCACGAACTGGTCCATCGCGACCCGGCCGGCCACCGTGCGCCACTTGCCGGCGATCTGCACCGGGCCGGTGCCGCTGGCGTGCCGGGGGATGCCGTCGCCGTAGCCGACCGGGACCAGGCCCAGGGTGGTCTCGCCCGGCGTCGTGTAGTGGTGGCCGTAGCTGACCCCGTGCCCGCCGGGGACGTGCTTGACCAGCGCCAGCCGCGCGGTCAGCGCCATCACCGGGCGCAGCCCGAAGTCGGCCGGCGAGCCCACCTCCGGCACCGGCGACAGCCCGTACGCGGCCAGGCCGGTGCGGACCAGGTCGAAGTGCGACTCGGGCAGCAGCAGCGCGGCCGGGGAGTTCGCCAGGTGCCGGACCGCGGGGCGCAGCCCGGCGGCCTCGGCCGTGGCCAGCGCGGCGCGGTAGGAGTCCAGCTGGGCCTGGATCGACGGGTGGCCCGGCTCGTCCGCCGCGGCGAAGTGCGACCACACGCCGACGACCGTCAGCAGCCCCTCCGTCTCGGCCCGGCGGGCGGCGGCCACCAGCCGCGGCCAGTCGTGCGGCTGGCAGCCGTTGCGGCCGAGGCCGGTGTCGGCCTTCAGGTGCACCCGGGCCGGGATGCCGGTCTCGCGGACGGCGGGCAGCAGCTCGTCCAGCGCCCACTGGCCGCTGACCGAGATGTCCAGGTCCGCGCGCAGCGCCTCGTGCCAGGGCCCGCCCGGCGTCCACAGCCAGCACAGGATGCGGGCCTGCTCCGGGCGGATGCCCGCGGCCCGCAGCGCCAGCGCCTCGTCCGGCGTCGCGCAGCCGAGCCAGCCGATCCCGTTCGCGACCGCTTCCCGGGCGCACTCGACCGCGCCGTGGCCGTAGGCGTTCGCCTTGACGGCGAGCATCACCGCCGCGCCGCCGACGCGTTCGCGCAGGGCGGCGAGGTTGCCGCGCAGGGCGGCGAGATCGATGGTCGCCTCGGCCCGGAGGCCGTCGGTGCGGGTGGCTGTGCCGGTCGTGTTCGCAGTTGTCATCAGGGTCAGTCTCCCAGACGTCCCGGAGTCCTCGCCGAACGGCCCGGCGGCGCGGCGGCCCCCACGACGCGCCGACGTGCGGCGGACCGCCCGTTCACCCCGTTCAGGACGCCGCAACCGGATGTCCCGGTTCCGGGGTCACCCCGCGCGGACCGCCCGCCACACCGCCGGGAGCGCCCCGGCCACCGCGAGCGCCGTCGTCGGGGCGCCCGGCACGCCCGCCGCCTCCCGGCCGGCCAGGCCGTGCAGGTAGGCGGCCGCCGACGCGGCCTCCAGCGGCGCGAGGCCGGCCGCCAGCAGGGAGCCGGCCAGCCCGGCCAGCACGTCGCCGCTGCCGGCGGTGGCCAGCCAGGAGGTGCCGGTGGGGTTCACCCGGACGGCCCCGCCCGGATCGGCGACCACCGTGGTCGAGCCCTTCAGCAGCACCGTGGCGCGGTAGCCGGCCGCCAGCCGTCGGGCGGTGGCCAGCCGGGCCGCGGCCAGGTCGTCGGCGGCCGGCGGTGTACCGCCGTCGGCGCCGGCGAGCAGCCGGGCGGCCTCGCCGGTGTGCGGGGTGAGCAGGGTGGGCGCGGTGCGGCCGGCCAGCGCGTCCGGGCCGAGCCGGCCCAGCTCGGTCAGCCCGTCGGCGTCCACCAGCACCGGGACGTCGCTCGCCAGCGCCTCGGTCAGCGCCTGCCGCGCCCCCTCGCCGCCGCCCGGCCCGACCACCCAGGCCTGCACCCGTCCGGCGCCGGCCGGCCCGCCCTCGGTGACCAGCACCTCCGGGAAGCGCCGCACCACCTCCTCGGCCGCCGTGCCCACGTACCGGACGGCGCCCGCGCCGCCGTGCAGCGCCCCGGCCACCGCCAGCAGCGCCGCCCCCGGGTAGGTCGCCGAGCCGGCCGCCACCCCGACCACGCCGCGCCGGTACTTGTCGCTCTCCGCGCCCGGCTCCGGCAGCAGCGCCGCCACGTCCGCGTGCTGGAGCGCCGTCACCTGCGCGGCGCCCGGCTCCAGCCCGATGCCGACCAGCTGCACGGCCCCCGCGTACGAGGCCCCCGGGTCGACCAGCAGCCCGGGCTTGTACGTGCCGAAGCAGACCGTGACGTCCGCCCGCAGCGCGGCGCCCGGCACCTCCCCGGTGTCGGCGTCCACCCCGCTCGGCAGGTCCACCGCCACCACGATCCCGTGCCGCTCGGCCCTCGCGTACGGCACGGCCTCCGGGCGCAGCCCGCCCCGGCCGCCGATGCCGACGATCCCGTCCAGCACCAGGTCCGCGCGCGGGAAGTCGGCCAGGCCGACTTCCCGCTCCGCCGTCACCCGCCCGCCGGCGGCCCGCAGCGCGGCCAGCCCGCCCGGGTGGGCCTTCTCCGGCGCCAGCAGCACCGCCGTCACCCGCGCCCCGCGCCGGGCCAGCGCGGCCCCGGCGTACAGGGCGTCACCCCCGTTGTCCCCGCTGCCCGCGAGCACCGTCACCCGGCTGCCGTACACCCGCCCCCGACGCCGCGTCAGCAGCCGCGCGCAGGTCGCGGCCAGCCCCGCGGCCGCCCGCTGCATCAGGGTGCCCTCGGGCAGCCGCGCCATCAGCTCGGCCTCGGCGGCCCGGACGGTTTCCACAGGGTGTGCATGACGCATGGGGAGAACTCCTTCGGCGGTCGGCTACCGCCGACGCTAGCCCGCGTCACCGCCCCGCGGGAGCCGGGCCTGCGGCACACGTTCGAGTGACAACCACTTCGATCCCCCGCCGGTGCCGGTCCGTACGCCTACCTTGTGGCCCGCACAAGGATCGCGAGGCCAAGCGCCTGGGCTACGCCGCTGCGGGCATCCCGTGCTACCTGGTCATCGACCGCAGCGACGGCAGGGTGACGCTGTTCACGGATCCGGGGAACGGCGACTGCACCACCCTCCACGAAACCGAATTCGGCAGGCGCATCAAGCTCCCGCCCCGTTCTCCTTCACGCTCGGCACGGTGCCCCTGCGGTAGGACGCAGCCACCGCAGGGGCACCGTGCCGCCGAGCGACTACTCGACGGTGACCGACTTCGCCAGGTTGCGCGGCTGGTCGACCTCGTGGCCCTTGGCCGTGGCCAGCTCGCAGGCGAAGACCTGGAGCGGGACGGTGGCGACCAGCGGCTGGAGCAGCACCGGGGTGGCCGGGATGCGGATCAGGTGGTCCGCGTACGGGACGACGGCCTCGTCGCCCTCCTCGGCGATCACGATCGTGCGAGCACCGCGGGCCCGGATCTCCTGGATGTTGGAGACGATCTTGTCGTGCAGGATCGAGCGCCCGCGCGGCGAGGGCACGACCACCACGACCGGCAGCCCCTCCTCGATCAGCGCGATCGGGCCGTGCTTGAGCTCGCCCGCCGCGAAGCCCTCGGCGTGCATGTACGCCAGCTCCTTGAGCTTGAGCGCGCCCTCCAGGGCCACCGGGAAGCCGACGTGGCGGCCGAGGAACAGCACCGAGCGGGCGTCGGCCAGCGAGCGGGCCAGCTCGCGCACCGGCTCCATGGTCTCCAGGACCTGCTCGACCTGCTTCGGCGCGTCGCCGAGCTCCTTGATGACGGCGAAGATCTCGTCGCCCCACTTGGTGCCGCGCACCTGGCCCAGGTACAGGGCGACCAGGTAGCAGGCGACCAGCTGGGTCAGGAACGCCTTGGTCGAGGCGACCGCGACCTCCGGGCCGGCGTGGGTGTACAGCACCGCGTCCGACTCGCGCGGGATGGTGGAGCCGTTGGTGTTGCAGATCGCCAGCACCTTGGCGCCCTGCTCGCGGGCGTGCCGCAGGGCCATCAGGGTGTCCATGGTCTCGCCGGACTGCGAGATGGCGATGACCAGCGTGCCCGGGCCCATGATCGGGTCGCGGTAGCGGAACTCGGAGGCGACCTCGACCTCGCAGGGGATGCGGGTCCAGTGCTCGATCGCGTACTTGGCGATCATGCCGGCGTGGAAGGCCGTGCCGCAGGCCACGATGACGACCTTGTCGACCGAGCGCAGGTCGGCGTCGGAGATCCGCAGCTCGTCCAGGGTCAGCCGGCCGTCGGTGCCGATCCGGCCGAGGAGGGTGTCGGCGACCGCCTTCGGCTGCTCGGCGATCTCCTTGAGCATGAAGTAGTCGTAGCCGCCCTTCTCGGCGGCCGAGGCGTCCCAGTCGACGTGGTACTCGCGCACGTCGGCCGGGGTGCCGTCGAAGTTGGTGACGGTCACGCCCTCCCGGCGCAGCTCGACCACCTGGTCCTGGCCCAGCTCGATCGCCTCGCGGGTGTGGGCGATGAAGGCGGCGACGTCCGAGGCGAGGAAGTTCTCGCCCTCGCCGCGGCCGACCACCAGCGGCGAGTTGCGGCGGGCACCGACGACCACGTCCGGCGCGTCCGCGTGCACGGCGACCAGGGTGAAGGCGCCCTCCAGCTGACGGCAGACCACCCGCATGGCCTCGGCGAGGTCACCCGCGTAGGCCTCGCCCAGCAGGTGGGCGACGACCTCGGTGTCGGTCTCGGACCGGAGGGTGTGGCCGCGCTCGGCGATCTCGGCGCGCAGCTGCGCGAAGTTCTCGATGATGCCGTTGTGCACCACGGCCACCCGCTGGTGGTCGTCCAGGTGGGGGTGGGCGTTGGCGTCCGTCGGGCCGCCGTGGGTGGCCCAGCGGGTGTGGCCGATGCCGGTGGTGCCGCCGGGCAGAGGGGACTCGGCGAGCGACTTCTCCAGATTGGCGAGCTTGCCCGCCCGCTTGTCGGTGGCCAGGCTCCACTGCCCCTCGGAGTCCTGGACCTGCACCGCGACACCGGCCGAGTCGTAGCCCCGGTACTCCAGTCGCTGCAAGCCTGCGATTACTACGTCGAGGGCGGACTGAGCGCCCACGTATCCAACAATTCCGCACATGCGTGCCAGCATAAGGGCGGTTCTGTGGCCGTTTCCCCCCGCGCGCGAACGCTGCGTGACCGACACCACAGCCACCGTGAACGCCGCTACGGCTCACAATGGAGCATGTGCTGACCGAACTCTGTACGCGGGGCGCCGCCACGCCCGGCCCGTCGCCGTCCCCCTACGTCGACCTCAGCCGGGCCGAGTGGAGCGCGCTGCGCGAGCGTACGCCACTGCCGCTGACCGCCGAGGAGGTGGAACGGCTGCGCGGCCTCGGCACCGCCCTCGACCTGGACGAGGTCCGCGACGTCTACCTACCGCTGTCGCGCCTGCTGAACCTGTACATCCACGCCACGCACGAGCTGCGCGGCACGCTGGGCACCTTCCTGGACACCCCGGACACCGAACGCACCCGCACCCCGTTCATCATCGGCGTGGCCGGCTCCGTGGCGGTCGGCAAGTCCACCACCGCCCGCCTGCTCCAGGCACTGCTCGCCCGCTGGCCCGAGCACCCCCGGGTCGAGCTGGTCACCACCGACGGCTTCCTGCTCCCCAACGCCGAGCTGCGCCGGCGCGGCCTGATGGCCCGCAAGGGCTTTCCGGAGTCGTACGACCGCCGGGCGCTGATGCGCTTCGTCGCGGACGTGAAGGCGGGCAAGGAGCGGGTCAGCGCGCCGGTCTACTCGCACCTGGTGTACGACATCGTGCAGGGCGAGCGGCTGACCGTGGAGCGCCCGGACATCCTGATCGTCGAGGGCCTGAACGTGCTCCAGCCGGCCCTGCCCGGCTCCGACGGCCGCACCCGCCTCGCGGTGGCCGACTACTTCGACTTCTCGATCTATGTCGACGCCCGGACCGACGACATCGAGCACTGGTACCTGGACCGCTTCCGCAAGCTGCGGCAGACCGCCTTCCAGGACCCGAACTCCTACTTCCGCCGCTTCACCGAGGTGCCGGAGGAGGAGGCGATGGAGTACGGCCGGCAGGTCTGGCGCACCATCAACAAGCCCAACCTGCTGGAGAACGTGCTGCCGACCCGCGGCCGCGCCACCCTGATCCTCCAGAAGGGCTCGGACCACAAGGTCCGCCGGGCGCTGCTGCGCAAGCTCTGAGCGCCCGCCGGGCACGACACGAAGGGCCCCCGCGTCGCGCGGGGGCCCTTCGCCGTCTCCGGGGCTCAGCCCAGGTGGGTGCCCGGGGGCTCAGCCCAGGTGGGTGCGCACCGCGTCGGCCAGCCGCTGCCCGACCGCCTCGGCCTGCGCCGGGTCGGCGGCCTCGACCATCACCCGGACCAGCGGCTCGGTGCCCGACGGGCGCAGCAGGACCCGGCCGGTGGAGCCCAGCTCGGCCTCGGCCGCGGCGACCGCGGCGGTCAGCTCGGCGCTGGTCCGCACCCGGGACTTGTCGACGCCCTTGACGTTGATCAGCACCTGCGGCAGCCGGGTCATCACGGCGGCCAGGTCGGCCAGCGGCTGCTTGGTGGCGGCCAGCCGGGCGCCCAGCATCAGGCCGGTCAGGGTGCCGTCGCCGGTGGTGGCGTGGTCCAGCAGGATCACGTGGCCGGACTGCTCGCCGCCCAGCGCGAAGCCGTGCTCCTTCATCGCCTCCAGCACGTAGCGGTCGCCGACGGCGGTCTCCACCAGCTCGATGCCCTCGCGCTCCATCGCCAGCTTGAAGCCGAGGTTGGACATCACGGTGGCCACCGCGGTGTTGCGGCGCAGGGTGCCGGCCTCCTTCATGGCGACCGCGAGGATGGCGATGATCTGGTCGCCGTCCACCTCGGCGCCCTCGGCGTCGGCGGCCAGGCAGCGGTCGGCGTCGCCGTCCAGGGCGATGCCCAGGTCGGCCTTGTGCTCCTTCATCGCGACCCGCAGCCGGTCCAGGTGGGTGGAGCCGACGCCGTCGTTGATGTTGAGGCCGGTGGGCTCGGCCCCCAGGGTGTGGACCACCTCGGCACCGGCCCGGGCGAAGGCCTCGGGGGCGACGTAGGCGGCCGCGCCGTGGGCGCCGTCGATGACGACCTTGATGCCGTCCAGGCGGTTGGGCAGCACGCCGATCAGGTGGGCGACGTACTTGTCGAAGCCCTCGGTGTACTCGCGCACCCGGCCGACGGCCGCGCCGGTCGGACGGTTCCAGTCCTCGTCGCCGAGCGTGTGCTTGCGGTAGTGGGACTCGATCGCGTCCTCGATCCGGTCGTCCAGCTTGTGGCCGCCGCGGGCGAGGAACTTGATGCCGTTGTCCGGCATGGCGTTGTGGCTGGCGGACAGCATCACGCCGAAGTCGGCGCCGAGCGCGCCGGTGAGGTACGCCACGGCCGGGGTGGGCAGGACGCCGACCCGCAGGACGTCGACGCCGGCGCTCGCCAGACCGGCGATGACGGCGGCCTCCAGGAACTCGCCCGAGGCGCGCGGGTCACGGCCGACCACCGCGACCGGCCGGTGGCCGTCGAAGGCGCCGGCCTCGCCGAGCACATGGGCCGCCGCGACCGACAGGCCGAGCGCGAGCTCCGCCGTCAGGCCCTCGTTGGCCACTCCGCGCACGCCGTCCGTACCGAAGAGTCGTCCCACTGTCCCGTCCTCCATCACCACTGCTCGGAACCCAACCGAAGATCCCGGCCGCCGCACAGTAGCCGGGGAACACGTCGCCCCGGAGTACGCGAGGTACTCCGGGGCGACGGTTTCGCACAACCAGGGGGTGCGCCGCCAGGGCGGAGCGCACCCCCGGGGAGGCGATTAGCGCTTGCTGTACTGCGGCGCCTTGCGGGCCTTCTTCAGACCGGCCTTCTTGCGCTCGACGGCGCGGGCGTCACGCATCAGGAAGCCGGCCTTCTTCAGCGCGGCGCGGTTGTTGTCCACGTCGGCCTCGTTCAGGGCACGGGCGACGCCGAGGCGCAGCGCGTAGGCCTGGCCGGAGGTGCCACCACCGCTGATGCGGGCGATGACGTCGTAACGGCCGTCCAGCTCAAGGAGCTTGAAGGGCTCGTTCACGGTCTGCTGGTGCACCTTGTTGGGGAAGTAACCCTCGAGGGTGCGACCGTTGATCTTCCACTGGCCGGTGCCGGGGACGATGCGCACGCGGGCGATCGCCTCCTTGCGACGGCCGAGGCCGGCGCCCGGGGTGGCCTCGCCGAAGCGGCCGGCCAGGGACTCGGAGGTGTAGCTCTCCTCGGAGGTGTACTCGCCCTCGACGGCCTCAACGGCCTCGTCGAAGTCGACCTCAAGGGTTTCAGTGGTCTCGGCCACGATGTTCCTCAGCTCTTTTCAGTGTTGGGGGGCTTGGTGGCCGAATTACTGCGCGACCTGGGTGATCTCGAACGGCACCGGCTGCTGGGCAGCGTGCGGGTGCTGGTCGCCCGAGTAGACCTTCAGCTTGGAGAGCATCTGGCGGCCCAGGCTGTTCTTGGGGATCATGCCCTTGATGGCCTTCTCGACGGCCTTCTCCGGGTTGTTCGCCAGCAGGTCGTCGTAGCGCACCGAGCGCAGACCGCCCGGGAAGCCCGAGTGGCGGTAGGCCAGCTTCTGGGTCTTCTTGTTACCGGACAGGTGCACCTTGTCGGCGTTGATGATGATGACGAAGTCACCAGTGTCAACGTGCGGCGCGTAGATCGCCTTGTGCTTGCCCCGGAGGAGGTTGGCGGCCTGGGAGGCCAGGCGGCCGAGCACGACGTCGGTCGCGTCGATGACGTGCCACTGACGCTGGACGTCGCCGGGCTTGGGGCTGTACGTACGCACGGTCGTAGCCTTCGCTTTTCAGTGAGTGAGTCCTGACAGGAGCACCCGGACGGCAGAGCAGCCTGGCCAACCTTGGACGCAATTCAAGGGGGACCGCTGGTCGACGACCTGATGTCTCCGGCGTACCGACCTCTCACGTGAGAAAGAGCGAGCCAATACGCACATCAAGCGTCCAGGTTACCGGCCCGACCCTGAGGGGTCAAAAATCGGCTGGCCCCCTCCCGGCCGGGGCCGGTCGCGACTCAGCGTTCGCGCTCCACCCGGGTCACGTCCCAGACCGGCTCCGACGACTCGTACACCCGGCCGTCCGCCCCGAACACCAGGAAGCGGTCGAAGGTCCTGGCGAACCAGCGGTCGTGGGTGACGCACAGCACGGTGCCCTCGAAGGCCTCCAGGCCGGTCTGCAGCGCCTCGGCGCTCTCCAGGTCCAGGTTGTCGGTCGGCTCGTCGAGCAACAGGGCCGTCACACCGGAGAGTTCGAGCTTGAGGATCATCAGCCGGGCCTGCTGCCCGCCGGACAGCGACTCGAACTTCTGCTCCTCCTGGCGGTCCAGCTCGTAGCGGCGCAGCGCCCCCATCGCGGCGCCGCGGCTGAGCGCGTGCTCCTCCTCGACGATCGACCGCACGGTGCGGCCGAACAGCTCCGGGTGGGCGTGGGTCTGCCGGAAGTGGCCGGGGACGACCCGGGCGCCGAGCTTCCAGTTCCCGCTGTGCCCGACCGTCGTGTCGCCGGCCAGCAGCCGCAGCAGGTGCGACTTGCCGGCGCCGTTGGCGCCCAGCACCGCGACCCGCTCGCCGTAGAAGACCTCCAGGTCGAAGGGCTGCATCAGGCCGGTGAGCTCCAGCTGCTCCAGGGTGAAGGCGCGCATGCCGGTGCGCCCGCCCTTGAGCCGCATGGTGATGCTCTGCTCGCGCGGGGGCTCCTCCGGGCGGCCGGCCTCCTCGAACTTCTTCAGCCGGGTCTGGGCGGCGGCGTAGCGGGTGGCGAGCGCGTGGCTGACGGAGGCCGCCTGGCGCAGGGTGACGACCAGCTTCTTGAGCTTGGCGTGCTCCTCGTCCCAGCGCCGGCCCAGCTCCTCGAAGCGCGCGAAGCGGTCCTTGCGGGCCTCGTGGAAGCTGTCGAAGCCGCCCCCGTGCACCCAGACGCTGCTGCCGGCGGCGCCGGACTCGACGGCGATGATCTTGTCCGCGGTCTTCGAGAGCAGCTCGCGGTCGTGCGAGATGTACAGCACGGTCTTCGAGGTGGCCTTGATGGCCTCCTCCAGCCAGCGCTTGCCCGGGACGTCCAGGTAGTTGTCCGGCTCGTCGAGCAGCAGCACCTCCTCCGGGCCGCGCAGCAGCGCCTCCAGGACCAGCCGCTTCTGCTCGCCGCCGGAGAGGGTGTTCAGGCCCCGCCACTGGGCCTTGTCGAACGGCACCCCGAGGGCCGCCGTGGTGCAGACGTCCCAGTCCGTCTCGTAGTCGTAGCCGCCGACGTCGGCCCAGTCGGAGAGCGCCTGGGCGTAGGCCATCTGCGTCTTCTCGTCGTCCTGGGCGATCATCGCCAGCTCGGCGGCGTCCACCGCGCGGGCGGCCTTGGCGATCCGCTCGGGGGCGACCGACACCAGCAGGTCGCGCACCGAGGCGTCGGCCGGCAGCGCGCCCGGGGTGGACGACTGGTCCTCGCGGCCGGTGGTGCCGACGAACTGGCGCATCACGCCCAGCCCGCCGCTGATCGTCACCGAGCCGCCGTGCGGCTGGATGTCCCCCGCGATCATGCGCAGCAGGGTGGTCTTGCCGGCGCCGTTGGCACCGACCAGGGCGACCGCGGCGCCCTCTCCGACCCGGAAGGACGCGTCGTCGAACAACACGCGCCCGTCCGGCAGGTAGTACTCCAGGTGCGAAATCTCGACGTGTCCCATGGGAGCGATTCTCCCAAGCGGACGCGCCGGGCCAAAACGGATTACCCGACGGCCGGCTGCCCGGGCAGGGTCCGCATCCGCCGGGCCGCCCGGTTGCGCTCGGCCAGCTGGTCGTCCGGCGGATAGCCGACCTCCTCCAGCGTGAGCCCGTACGGCCGGATCACGTTGACGGCGGAGTTGCGCACCCCGCCCGCCAGCACCTCGCCGGGGAACTCCACCGGCCGGTGCCCGTCGCCGACCAGCAGCATCGCGCCGACCAGCGCCCGGACCATGTTGTGGCAGAAGGCGTCGGCCCGGACGGTGGCGACCGCGAGCGAGCCCTCCTGGGCCGCGTAGGAGTCCACCGGGACGCGGTCCCAGTGCAGCTCCAGCAGGGTGCGGATGGTGGTGGCGCCCTCGCGCTTCTTGCAGTACGCGGCGAAGTCGTGCTCGCCGAGCAGCAGCTTCGCCGCGGCGTTCATCCGGTCCACGTCCAGCGGGCGGTCGTGCCAGAGCACGTGGCCGCGCAGTAGCGGGTCCACCCCGCCGGGGTGGTCGGCGACGCGGTACGCGTACCGGCGCCAGACCGCCGAGAAGCGGGCGTCGAACCCGGCCGGCGCCTCGCCGACCCGGTAGATCCGGACGTCCCCGGGCAGCCGGCCGGCCAGCCGGCGCAGCAGCTTCTCCCGGTGCGCCTCCCACAGCTCGGCGGGCAGGTCGACGTGGGCGACCTGGCCGCGGGCGTGCACCCCGGCGTCGGTGCGGCCGGCCACGGTCAGCGGGAACAGTTCGGGGCTGCGGGTGACGATCTGCAGCGCGGTCTCGATCTCCTCCTGGACCGTCCGCCGGCCGCCCTTCTGACGGGCCCAGCCGGAGAACTCGGCGCCCTGGTAGGCGAGGTCGAGCCGGACCCGGACGTACCCGTCGGCCGGGCCGTCCTTCACCGGCGGCTGCTCGGCGCAATCGTTGACCACTGCTTCTCACATCTCCCGGGGATGAGGAACGGGCCCGCTCCCCCAGAGCTGGGGAAACGGGCCCGCGGAACACCTAGAGGCGTCAGGCCTGCTCGGCGGCCTCGGCCTCGTCGGCCTTGGTCTCGACGGCAGCGGCCTCGTCGGCCTCCTTGACGGCGCGCTTGGTGGCGGCCTCGGCCTCGCCGACGGCGGTCTGCGCGACGGTCAGCGCCTCGACCAGCTCGATCACGGCCATCGGGGCGTTGTCGCCACGACGGGGACCGATCTTGGTGATGCGGGTGTAGCCACCCGGGCGGTTCTCGTAGCGCGGCGCGATCTCGGTGAAGAGGGTGTGCAGCACCGAGATGTCGGTGATGGTCTTGCGCACCAGGCGACGGTTGTGGATGTCGCCCTTCTTCGCCTTGGTGATCAGCTTCTCCGCCAGCGGGCGCATCCGACGGGCCTTGGCCTCGGTCGTGGTGATGCGGCCGTACTGGAACAGCTCCCGGCACAGACCGGCGAGCAGCAGCGGCTCGTGGTGCGGGCCGCCGCCGAGGCGGGCACCCTTGGTGGGACGCGGCATGGATTTCTCCTTGGATCTCCGACTACGGCCGTATCAGGTACCGCAGCGGGCGTACGGGCACTGTTGCCCGTACGACTTTCGCGACGACGGGGGCGGCTCCGTGGAACCGCCCCCGCGGCCAATTCTCTTAGTACTGCTCGGTCTCGGCGAAGTGCGAGTCGTCGAGGTCGTCGGCGCCGAAGGCGTCGGCGGCAGCGGTCGGGTCGAACCCGGGCGGGCTGTCCTTGAGGGCCAGGCCCATGCCGGCCAGCTTCGCCTTGACCTCGTCGATCGACTTCGCACCGAAGTTGCGGATGTCGAGCAGGTCGGCCTCGGAGCGGGCGACGAGCTCACCCACGGTGTGGATGCCCTCGCGCTTGAGGCAGTTGTAGGAGCGGACGGTGAGCTCCAGCTCCTCGATCGGCAGCGCCAGGTCGGCGGCCAGGGCGGCGTCCGTCGGGGACGGGCCCATGTCGATGCCCTCGGCGTCGATGTTCAGCTCGCGGGCGAGACCGAACAGCTCGACCAGGGTCTTGCCGGCCGAGGCCATGGCGTCGCGCGGACGCATGGCGGGCTTGGTCTCGACGTCGACGATCAGCTTGTCGAAGTCGGTCCGCTGCTCGACACGGGTGGCCTCGACCTTGTAGGTGACCTTCAGCACCGGGCTGTAGATCGAGTCGACCGGGATGCGGCCGATCTCCTGGCCGGAGGCCTTGTTCTGGACGGCGGAGACGTAGCCGCGACCGCGCTCGACGGTCAGCTCCATCTCCAGCTTGCCCTTGCCGTTCAGCGTGGCGAGGACCAGCTCGGGGTTGTGCACCTCGACACCCGCCGGCGGGGCGATGTCGGCGGCGGTGACGACACCCGGGCCCTGCTTGCGCAGGTACATCACGACCGGCTCGTCGTGCTCCGAGGAGACGACCAGCTGCTTGATGTTGAGGATGAGGTCGGTCACGTCCTCCTTGACGCCCGGCACGGTGGTGAACTCGTGCAGGACGCCGTCGATGCGGATGCTGGTGACAGCGGCACCCGGGATCGACGACAGGAGCGTGCGGCGCAGGGAGTTGCCGAGGGTGTAGCCGAAGCCCGGCTCCAGCGGCTCGATCACGAACCGGGAGCGGAACTCGTCGACGACCTCTTCGGTCAGCGAGGGACGCTGAGCGATAAGCATGGGGGAAATCCTCCGGTTGTCTTCGGCACCCACTATTTGATGCCGACAGGACCAAGCGTACGGGCTCCCGTGGAAAACGGGAGCCCGTACGAGGTTTAAAACATCACCCGCGTGCCCGAAGGCGCTGCGTCAGACGCGGCGGCGCTTCGGCGGACGGCAGCCGTTGTGCGGGGTGGGGGTGACGTCCTGGATCGAGCCGACCTCCAGGCCGGTGGCCTGGAGCGAACGGATCGCGGTCTCGCGGCCGGAGCCCGGACCCTTCACGAAGACGTCAACCTTGCGCATGCCGTGCTCCTGCGCGCGACGGGCAGCGGCCTCGGCGGCCATCTGCGCGGCGAACGGGGTCGACTTGCGCGAGCCCTTGAAGCCGACGTGGCCGGCGGAGGCCCAGGAGATCACGTTGCCCGCGGGGTCGGTGATCGAAACGATGGTGTTGTTGAACGTGCTCTTGATGTGCGCGTGGCCGTGAGCGACGTTCTTCTTTTCCTTGCGGCGGATCTTCTTCGCGCCGGCAGCCTGACGACCCTTGGGGGGCATAAGTCTGTTCTCCTACTGAGGTGGTCGGTCCGCTGACCCGCGGGCCGGAGGGATGTCCGGTTACGGGACGGACTACTTCTTGCCCGGCTTCTTCTTACCGGCGATCGCGCGACGCGGGCCCTTGCGGGTACGCGCGTTGGTGTGGGTGCGCTGGCCGCGGACCGGCAGGCCACGGCGGTGACGCAGACCCTCGTAGCAGCCGATCTCGACCTTGCGGCGGATGTCGGCGGCCACCTCACGGCGGAGGTCACCCTCGACCGTGTAGTTGGCGTCGATGTACTGACCCAGCTTGACCAGGTCGTCCTCGGTGATGTCGCGGACGCGGACGTCCGGGTTCACACCGGTCTCGGCCAGGGTCTGCTGGGCGCGGGTACGGCCGATGCCGTACACGTAGGTGAGGGCGATCTCGATCCGCTTCTCACGGGGGAGATCAACGCCGGCGAGGCGTGCCATTCAAGGCTCCTGTGCTTTTTCAGAGGTCTTGCGTGCTGCCTACTCCGACACCTCACGGTGAGGGAGCCCCGGCCTCTGACCGGGGGTGGCAGTCCGTTCCGGACGGAACGGATCGGGCAGCCCGCTTATGACGTTTTCGCGTCGCGCGAAGTACTACGAGAAATGCTGGGGAGAGATCAGCCCTGGCGCTGCTTGTGGCGCAGGTTGTCGCAGATCACCATGACCCGGCCGTGACGGCGGATCACCTTGCACTTGTCGCAGATCTTCTTGACGCTCGGCTTGACCTTCATGTTCAGGTTCTCCGGGTCTAGATCTGACGTTCTTACTTGTAGCGGTAGACGATCCGCCCGCGCGTGAGGTCGTAGGGGCTGAGCTCCACGACGACCCGGTCGTCCGGCAGGATGCGGATGTAGTGCATGCGCATCTTGCCACTGATGTGCGCGAGGACCTTGTGACCGTTCTGCAGCTCGACCTTGAACATCGCGTTCGGCAGAGACTCGATCACGGTGCCCTCGATCTCAATGGCGCCTTGCTTCTTAGCCATGAACTGCGAGATCCACCTTCCGGGACCGGCTACCGTATGCGGAACGCTCGTGCGAACCTGGGTTCACCCCTCCCCCGGGGGGAAGAGGGCGCGCTGAAGCACGCTACGAGTGAGCCGACGGTCCATCCTACGCCAGCGCGTCCGACGGACCAAAACGGGGGCCCCGGAAAGCGGTCACCGTCACACCCGTCGCGTCAGGCCTTGGTGAAGACCACCAGCGGCTCGACGTGGGCGGTGCAGGCCGAGCAGCGGCGGGCGGCCTCGGGGATCTCGGTCAGGCACTCGGGGCAGGGACGCTTCGGCGTCTTCGGCTTCTTCGGCATGTAGCGCGCGGTCGCCTTGGTGATCGGCAGCACCACGCAGAAGTACAGCACCGCGGCGGTCATGAAGAACGCGATCAGCACGTTGAGGAACTGCCCGTACGGGAAGGTCACCCCCGCGATGTGCGCCTTGTACGAGCTGAAGTCGCCGGCCGCACCGACCACCACGCCCACCAGCGGGGTGAGGAAGGCGGACACGAAGCCGGTCACCACCGCGGTGAACGCGGCACCGATGACCACACCGACCGCCATGTCGACGACGTTGCCGCGCATCATGAAGTCGCGGAATCCCTTGAGCACGTACTCTCTCCTGCTCGCTCGTGAGCCACTACAGACCCTGCCAGCCGATAAAAATAGGACAAAAGCCCTGGAGGTCCAAACCTCCAGGGCTCTGATCCCTTGTCAGCAGCGGCAGTTGGGCGCCGTGGCGACTACGCGAGGGGGTCCGGAGCTGCGGTGATGCCCAGCTTGGCCAGCTCGGCCCGGCCGCCGTCGAAGGCGGTCAGCACCAGCGGGCCCTGCTCGGTGACGGCCACCGAGTGCTCCCAGTGCGAGGCCCAGGTGCCGTCGTTGGTGACGACCGTCCACTCGTCGTCCAGCACGGTGGTGTGCGGGGTGCCGAGCGAGACCATCGGCTCGATCGCGAGCACGGTGCCGGGGACCAGCTTCGGGCCCTTGCCGCGGCCGCGCTCGACGTAGTTCAGCACGTGCGGCTCCATGTGCATCGCGGTGCCGATGCCGTGACCGCCGTAGCCCTCGGTGATGCCCCACTTGCCCTTCGGCGGCAGCGGCTGGCGACGGATGAAGCCCTCGATCGCCTTGGAGACGTCCACCAGGCGGTTGTTCTTCTTCATCTGGGCGATGCCGGCCCACATCGAGCCCTCGGTGACCCGGCTCAGCATCTCGACCTCCGGGCGGACCTCGCCGACCGCCACCGTGATGGCCGAGTCGCCGTGCCAGCCGTCCAGGATGGCGCCGCAGTCGATCGAGATGACGTCACCCTCCTGGAGCACCCGCTCGCCGGGGATGCCGTGCACCACCTCGTTGTTCACCGAGGCGCAGATCACGCCCGGGAACCAGAGCCCGCCGTGGTGGGCCCGGAAGTTCGAGGTGGCACCGTGGCCGGTGATGACCTTGTCCGCGACGTCGTTGAGCTCCTGGGTGGTCACCCCGGGGACGACCGCCTCGCGACAGGCCTTCAGGGCCTCGGCGACGACCAGCCCGGCCGCTCGCATCTTCGCGATCTGCTCGGGGGTCTTGATCTCCACCATCTGGTCACGCCTTCCAAGTCCGGATTACCACTGCTACCACCGTACGACGCCGAAACGGCCGGGCCACCCGCGAGGGGCGGGCGACCCGGCCGTACCGTCGTACGTTCGCCGAGAGACTCAGCTGTCCTGCTTCAGCGCCTCGATGGCGCGGGTGGTGACCTCGTCCACCTTGCCGAGGGCCGGGATGGTCACCAGCAGCCCCTGCTCCTTGTAGTAGCCGATGATCGGCTCGGTCTCCGTGTGGTAGACCTCCAGGCGGGTGCGCACCGCTGCCTCGGTGTCGTCCGAGCGCTGGTAGAGCTCGCCACCGCACTCGTCGCAGACACCCTCCTCCTTCGGGGGGTTGTACGCGACGTGGAACACGTGGCTGCCGTTCTTGCGGCACAGGCGACGGCCCGCGATCCGCTTGACGACCTCGTCCTCGGGGACCTCCAGGTCCAGGACGCCGTCCAGCTTGATGCCCTTCTCGGCGAGAAACTCGTCGAGAGCCTCGGCCTGGCCCAGGTTGCGGGGGAAGCCGTCGAGCAGGAAGCCGTTCTCGGCGTCCGCCTGGAGCATGCGGTCCTTGGCCATCCCGATGGTGACCTCGTCCGGCACCAGGCGGCCGGCGTCCATGTAGCCCTTGGCCTCGAGCCCCAGCGGGGTGCCCTGGCCGATGTTGGCACGGAACAGGTCGCCGGTGGAGATGTGCGGGATGGACAGGGTCTTGGCGAGCAGGTGCGCCTGAGTACCCTTCCCGGCCCCGGGAGGACCAACGAGGACGATACGCATCAGCGGAGGAACCCTTCGTAATTGCGCTGCTGGAGCTGGCTCTCGATCTGCTTCACAGTTTCGAGTCCGACGCCGACGACGATGAGCACGCTGGTGCCGCCGAACGGGAAGTTGGTCTGCTGTCCGAAGGCGACCAGGGCGATCATCGGGATCAACGCGATCAGGCCCAGGTAGAGCGAACCCGGCCACGTGATACGGGTCAGCACGTAGTTCAGGTACTCGGCCGTCGGTCGGCCGGCCCGGATACCCGGGATGAACCCACCATACTTCTTCATGTTGTCGGCAACTTCTTCGGGGTTGAAGGAGATGGCGACGTAGAAGAACGCGAAGAAGACGATCAGCAGGAAGTAGGTGGCCATGTAGATCGGGTGGTCACCCTTGACGAAGTTCGTCCGGATCCACGTGGCCCAGCCTGCCTGGCTGTTGGTCAGCTGGACCACCAGGGCGGGGATGTACAGCAGCGACGAGGCGAAGATGACCGGGATGACACCGGCCTGGTTCACCTTGAGCGGGATGTAGGTCGAGGTCCCGCCGAACGCGCGGCGCCCGATCATCCGCTTCGCGTACTGGACCGGGATCCGGCGCTGGGCCTGCTCGACGAAGATGACCAGCATCACGACGATGACGCCGACCGCGACCACGGAGAGGAACTCGACCCAGCCGCCGCCGATGGTGCCGGACTGCTTGATCGCCCACATCGAGGACGGGAACTGGGCCGCGATCGAGGTGAAGATCAGCAGCGACATGCCGTTGCCGATGCCGCGGTCGGTGATCAGCTCGCCGAGCCACATGATGACCGTCGTGCCGGCGGTCATGGTGAGCACCATGACGGCGATCCGGAACACGCCGGTGTCCGGGACGATCTGGTTGGCCAGCGGGCAGCCGGAGAACAGCGCACCGCTGGAGGCCGTCGCCACGATGCCGGTGCCCTGGAGCACGGCGAGCGCGATGGTCAGGTAGCGGGTGTACTGGGTGATCTTGGCCTGGCCGGCCTGTCCCTCCTTCTTCAGCATCTCCAGTCGCGGGATCACGACGGTGAGGAGCTGGAGGATGATGCTCGCCGTGATGTACGGCATGATGCCGAGGGCGAAGATCGTCAGCTGGAGGAGCGCGCCACCGCTGAACAGGTTGACGAGTCCGAAGAGGCCGCTGTTCTTGGTCTCCTTCACGCACTCGTTCACGGCCGTGAAGCTCACGCCCGGGATCGGGATGTGCGAGCCCAGGCGGAACAGCACCATGATGCCCAGCGTGAACAGCAGCTTCTTGCGCAGGTCGGGCGTCTGGAACGCCCGCGCGAACGCACTGAGCACGGTGCCTCCTGCGCCTCCCGCGCGTCGTCGGCGGGAGGGTCGGTCCTGAATGGGGAGTTTGGCGGTTCGGGCTCCCGTACAGACGGCACAGGCGAGCCTACGCGCAGCCTACAAGGGAACTCCACGGACTCTAACAGTGCGCAGCCACTCGGAAGAAGCGCGTACCACCCCTCCCCCACTCATGGGGTACGGGATGCCCGGGTTTGCCACACAAAAGAACGAGCGCCGTCCGGCCGGATATCCCCGGGAACGGCGCGAGCCCCGCACCTCCCGGAGGAGGTGCGGGGCTCGAAGCCGGTTGTCAGCGGGCTCAGACGAGCTCGGTGACCGTACCGCCGGCGGCGGTGATCTTCTCGGCGGCCGAGCCGGAGACGGCGTCGACCGTCACCTGCAGGGCAACCGAGATCTCGCCGGTGCCGAGCACCTTGACGAGGGAGTTCTTGCGAACCGCGCCCTTGGCGACCAGGTCCTCGACCGTGACCTCTCCACCCTGCGGGTAGAGCTCGGCCAGCTTGTCGAGGTTGACGACCTGGAAGGTGATCTTGAACGGGTTCTTGAAACCCTTCAGCTTCGGCAGGCGCATGTGGAGCGGCATCTGGCCACCCTCGAAGCGCTGCGGAACCTGGTAGCGGGCCTTCGTGCCCTTGGTACCACGACCAGCGGTCTTACCCTTGGAGCCCTCACCACGACCCACGCGGATCTTGTCGGTCTTGGCACCCGGGGCGGGACGCAGGTTGTGGATCTTGATCGGGTTGTCGCCCATGATCAGTCCACCTCCTCAACCGTCACCAGGTGACGGACCGTGTGGGCCATCCCGCGAATCTCGGGACGGTCCTCCTTGACCACCACGTCGTGCATGCGCTTGAGACCAAGCGAACGCAGGGTGTCACGGTGGTTCTGCTTGCTGCCGATGTACGACTTGGTCTGCGTGATCTTCAGGCGAGCCATCAGGCGCTCACCCCAGCAGCACGCGCCCGCAGCAGAGCGGCGGGGGCCACGTCCTCCAGCGGCAGACCACGACGGGCGGCGATCTCCTCGGGGCGCACGAGGCCCTTCAGAGCGGCCACGGTGGCGTGCACGATGTTGATCGCGTTGTCCGAGCCGAGCGACTTCGACAGGATGTCGTGGATGCCGGCGCACTCCAGGACGGCGCGCACCGGACCACCGGCGATAACACCGGTACCGGGGGCGGCGGGCTTCAGCAGCACGACGCCGGCGGCCTTCTCACCCTGGATCGGGTGCGGGATGGTGCCCTGGATACGGGGGACCTTGAAGAAGTTCTTCTTGGCCTCCTCAACACCCTTGGCGATGGCGGCCGGAACCTCCTTCGCCTTGCCGTAACCGACACCCACGGTGCCGTCACCGTCGCCCACCACGACCAGCGCGGTGAAGCTGAAGCGACGACCACCCTTGACAACCTTGGCGACACGGTTGATCGCGACGACGCGCTCGACGTAAGCGGTCTTCTCGACGGCGGGGGCGTTGCCCCGGTCGTCACGCTTACGGTCGCGCCGCTCGCCACCGCCGGTGCCACCGCCGGCGCCGCTACCGCGGCGCTGGGGTCCAGCCATTGGAATTACCTCTCTCGTTTACGTCCGTCGACAGAGTCGACGAGCGGCTTAGAAGTCGAGCCCGGCCTCGCGGGCCGCGTCCGCCAGGGCGGCGATGCGGCCGGCGTACCGGTTGCCCGCGCGGTCGAAGACGACCGACTCGATGCCGGCGGCCTTGGCGCGCTCGGCGACCAGGCTCCCGACCTTCTTGGCCAGCTCGGTCTTGTCGCCCTCGGCGCCCTTGATGGACACGTCGAGGGTGGACGCCGACGCCAGGGTGTGACCCTTGGCGTCGTCGATGACCTGGGCGACCATGTGACGGTTCGAGCGCGTCACGACGAGGCGCGGACGCACCTCGGTGCCGACGACGCGCTTGCGAACGCGGATCGCGCGGCGCTTGCGAGCGGCGCTCTTGTAGGCGTTGCCCTTGCCGATCTTGACAGAGACACTCATCGCTTACTTACCACTCTTTCCGACCTTGCGGCGGATGACCTCGCCCGCGTACTTGACACCCTTGGCCTTGTACGGGTCCGGCTTGCGCAGCTTGCGGATCTTCGCGGCGACCTCGCCGACCTTCTGCTTGTCGATGCCGTCCACGTGGAACTTGGTGGCCGACTCGACGACGAAGGAGATGCCCTCGGGCGCCTCGACGAGGATCGGGTGGCTGTAGCCCAGCTGGAACTCCATGTCGGAGCCCTTCGCCAGAACTCGGTAGCCGACACCGCTGATCTCCAGCGACTTGCGGTAGCCCGCGGTCACGCCGGTGATCATGTTCGCCACCAGCGTGCGGGTCAGGCCGTGCAGGGCCTTCGACTGACGCTCGTCGTTGGGGCGGGTGACAGCCAGAATGCCGTCCTCGCCCTTGCCGATCTCGATCGGCGCGGCGACGACGTGGGTGAGGGAGCCCTTCGGGCCCTTCACCGAGACCGTCTGGCCATCGATGGTGACGTCCACGCCAGCGGGGACCTGGATGGGCAGCCGTCCAATGCGCGACATTGCTGTACCTCCGTTTCCCGAATTACCAGACGTAGGCGAGAACTTCTCCGCCTACGCCCTTCTTGGCGGCCTGCTTGTCGGTCAGGAGGCCGGAGGACGTGGAGATGATCGCCACGCCCAGGCCGCCGAGAACCTTCGGCAGGTTGGTGGACTTTGCGTAAACACGCAGACCCGGCTTGCTGATGCGCTTG
Source organism: Kitasatospora sp. NPDC041917 (assembly GCF_055589745.1). Classification (NCBI taxonomy): domain Bacteria; kingdom Bacillati; phylum Actinomycetota; class Actinomycetes; order Kitasatosporales; family Streptomycetaceae; genus Kitasatospora; species Kitasatospora sp. NPDC041917. The sequence continues at coordinate 177,589 of NZ_JBVJBI010000010.1, forward strand.
ATGCCGGCAATGGAGCGCTCACGGTTGGGGCCGAACTTGAGCTCGATGGTCAGCTTCTTGCCGACCTCGCCCTCGACGGGCTCCTCAACCTTGTAGGAGGAGATGTACCCCTCCTGCTGCAGGATCTCGGCGACGTGCGCCTTGATCTTGCTGGCCGGCATCGCCACGGTGTCGTGGTACGCCGAGTTCGCGTTACGCAGACGCGTGAGCATGTCTGCGATGGGGTCGGTCATGGTCATGATGGCCTCAGGCCTCTCTCGCCGCGGTTTCTCCGCGCCAGGTCCCCCTTACGCACTCTTCCGAGTTCGTCAGGGGCACAAGCGCAGGGGACCTGCGACGTCGTAAGACTGGGTGCGAGCCCTCCCTTGAGAGGGCCACGGACGTCCATGGGGAAGCCGTGGCAGGGGGCCCGACCCCACTACCTTACGGGAATCCGTACGGCAGGCCCAAAACGGGCCGGTGTGGGATCGGGCACCTCTGCTTCGCTGTGTGCCTAAAGCGCCCTGATTACCAGGAGCTCTTGGTCACGCCCGGCAGCTCGCCGCGGTGCGCCATCTCACGGAGGCAGACACGGCACAGGCCGAACTTGCGGTACACCGAGTGCGGACGGCCGCAGCGCTGGCACCGGGTGTAGGCCCGGACGCCGAACTTCGGCTTCCGCTCGGCCTTCGCGATGAGGGACTTCTTCGCCATTGGCTCACGCCTCCTTGAACGGGAAGCCCAGAGCGCGCAGGAGCGCCCGGCCCTCGTCGTCGGTCTGAGCGGTGGTCACGACGGTGATGTCCATACCGCGCTGACGGTCGACCTTGTCCTGGTCGATCTCGTGGAACATAACCTGCTCGGTCAGACCGAAGGTGTAGTTGCCACGGCCGTCGAACTGCTTCGGGGAGAGGCCGCGGAAGTCACGGATTCGCGGCAGGGCCAGCGAAACCAGACGGTCCAGGAACTCCCACATGCGGTCACCGCGGAGGGTGACGTGCGTGCCGATCGGCTGGCCCTCGCGCAGCTTGAACTGCGCGATGGACTTGCGAGCCTTGGTCACGGCCGGCTTCTGACCGGTGATCGCGGTCAGGTCGCGGATCGCGCCCTCGATCAGCTTGCTGTCACGGGCGGCCTCGCCGACACCCATGTTGACGACGACCTTGACCAGGCCGGGCGTCAGCATGACGTTCTCGTACGAGAACTGCTCCTGCAGCTGACCCTTGATCTCGGAGTTGTAACGCTCCTTGAGACGGGGGGTCACCTTCTCAACAGTCGTCTCAGACATCAGATGTCCTCACCGGTTCGCTTGGCAACGCGGATCTTGTTGCCCTCGTCATCGAAGCGGTAGCCAACGCGGGTGACGACCTTCTTGCCGTCCTTCTCCACGACCAGCTGGACGTTGGAGACGTGCACCGGGGCCTCGACGGTGACAATGCCACCCTGAGTGCCCGGGCCCGGCTTGGTGTGCTTCTTGACCCGGTTCACACCCTCGACCAGGACCTTGTTCTCGGCGGGCATGGCCTGGATGACCTTGCCCTGCTTGCCGCGGTCCTTGCCGGTGATGACCTGAACCAGGTCACCCTTCTTGATCTTCATGCTGTTCGCCATGAGTTAGAGCACCTCCGGCGCAAGCGAGATGATCTTCATGAACTTCTTGTCACGCAGCTCGCGGCCCACCGGGCCGAAGATGCGGGTGCCACGGGGGTCACCATCGGTGTTCTTCAGAACAACCGCGGCGTTCTCGTCGAAGCGGATGTACGAGCCATCCGGACGACGACGCGACTTCACGGTACGGACGACGACGCACTTGACGACGTCACCCTTCTTCACCGAACCGCCGGGGATCGCGTCCTTGACGGTCGCGACGATGACGTCCCCGATACCGGCGTAGCGACGACCGGAGCCACCGAGAACGCGGATGCAAAGGATTTCCTTCGCGCCCGTGTTGTCGGCGACACGCAGTCGCGACTCCTGCTGGATCACAGCTTTCTCCTGATCGTCAACGAGAGCTGACGGGCCGGCCGCTGCTCACACCGGCGTCCCGCAGGGACCCGCTGCACATACGGCCGTACCACATCGGCTTCGTTACTTGGCCTTCTCGAGGATCTCGACGACGCGCCAGCGCTTCGTCGCGGACAGCGGGCGGGTCTCCGCGAGGAGGACCCGGTCGCCGATGCCGCAGGCGTTCGCCTCGTCGTGCGCCTTCAGCTTGTTCGTACGGCGGATGACCTTGCCGTACAGAGCGTGCTTGACGCGGTCCTCGACGGCGACGACGACGGTCTTGTCCATCTTGTCGCTGACGACGAGACCCTCACGGGTCTTGCGGAAACCGCGCGTCTCGTTGGTGTTCTCAGTCATCAGGCGTTCTCCACCGTCTCGATGCCCAGCTCGCGCTCGCGCATCAGGGTGTAGATCCGCGCGATGTCCTTGCGGACGAGCTTCAGCCGTCCGTGGTTGTCGAGCTGCCCGGTCGCCGCCTGGAAGCGGAGGTTGAACAGCTCCTCCTTGGCCTCACGGAGCTTGGCAACGAGACCCTCGTTGTCCAGCTCGCGGAGGTCAGCAGCCTTGGTGCCGGCCGACATCAGCTCTCACCTGCCTCGCGCCGGATGATCCGGCACTTCATCGGGAGCTTGTGAGCTGCGCGGGTCAGCGCCTCACGAGCCACCTTCTCGTTGGGGTACGACAGCTCGAACATGACCCGACCCGGGTGCACGTTCGCGATCCACCACTCGGGCGAACCCTTACCGGAACCCATGCGGGTCTCGGCCGGCTTCTTGGTGAGCGGACGGTCCGGGTAGATGTTGATCCAGACCTTGCCGCCACGCTTGATGTGACGGGTGACGGCGATACGAGCGGACTCGATCTGCCGGTTCGTCACGTAGGCCGGGGTGACGGCCTGGATGCCGTACTCGCCGAACGCGAGCTCGGTGCCACCCTTGGCAGCGCCACGGCGCTTGGGGTGGTGCTGCTTGCGGTGCTTGACCCGACGGGGGATCAGCATTGGGGTCAGGCCTCCGTTCCGGTGTTCTCGGCAGCCGGAGCCTCGGCGGCCGCGGCCGCGGGGGCCTCGGCAGCGGCGGGGCGACGGCCACGGCCACCGCGCTCGCCACCACGGCGGTCGCCACCGCGGGCGGGACGACCACCCTCGGGACGGGCCGGGCGGTTGCCCGAGCGGGCAGCGGCGTTCTCAGCGCGGACCTCGGCGATGTTCTTGACGTCGCCCTTGTAGATCCAGACCTTCACGCCGATGCGGCCGAAGGTGGTCTTGGCCTCGAAGAAGCCGTAGTCGACGTTCGCACGCAGGGTGTGCAGCGGCACGCGACCCTCGCGGTAGAACTCCGAACGGCTCATCTCGGCGCCGCCGAGACGACCGGAGCACTGGACCTTGATGCCCTTGGCGCCGGACTTCATGGTGCCCTGCATCGACTTGCGCATGGCACGGCGGAAGGAGACGCGCGAGGACAGCTGCTCCGCGACGCCCTGAGCCACGAGCTGGGCGTCCAGCTCGGGGTTCTTGACCTCGAGGATGTTCAGCTGGACCTGCTTGCCGGTCAGCTTCTCGAGGTCGCCGCGGATGCGGTCGGCCTCGGTGCCACGGCGACCGATGACGATGCCGGGGCGGGCGGTGTGGATGTCGACGCGGACGCGGTCGCGGGTGCGCTCGATCTCAACCTTCGAGATGCCGGCGCGCTCCATGCCCTTCGTCATCATGCGACGAATGGCAACGTCTTCCTTGACGTAGTCCTTGTACAGCTTGTCGGCGTACCAGCGGGACTTGAAGTCCGTGCTGATGCCGAGGCGGAACCCGTGCGGGTTAACCTTCTGGCCCATTACCGGGTCCCTTCCTTGCTGCTGACGACCACGGTGATGTGGCTGGTCCGCTTGCGGATCCGGTAGGCGCGGCCCTGGGCACGCGGGCGGAACCGCTTCAGGGTCGGACCCTCGTCAACGTACGCCTCGCTGATGACGAGGTCGTCCACGTTGGAGTGGTTGTAGTTGTGCGCGGCGTTGGCAATGGCGCTGTCGAGCACCTTGCCGACCGGCACGGTGGCGGCCTGCGGAGCGAAACGCAGGACGGCCTGGGCCTCCGTGGCCGGCAGGCCACGGATGAGGTCCACCACGCGGCGGGCCTTCATGGGCGTGACGCGGATGTACCGCGCCTGGGCCCTGGCTTCCATGGTTGTCCCCTTAATGGAGTAAGTCATTGAGTCGTTCTGGCGGTGAAGCTCAGGCGACTAGCGACGCTTCGACTTGCGGTCGTCCTTGACGTGGCCGCGGAAGGTGCGGGTCGGAGCGAACTCGCCCAGCTTGTGGCCGACCATCGACTCGGTGACGAACACCGGGACGTGCTTGCGACCATCGTGAACCGCGATCGTGTGGCCGAGCATGGCCGGGAAGATCACGGAGCGACGGGACCAGGTCTTGATGACGTTCTGGGTACCCGCCTCGTTCTGCGCGTCCACCTTCTTGAGAAGGTGGCCGTCGATGAAGGGGCCCTTCTTGAGACTGCGCGGCATCTGACCTGCTCCTAGCGCTTCTTGTTGGTCTTGCGGCGGCGCACGATGAGAGCGTCCGACGCCTTCTTCGGGCGACGGGTACGACCCTCCTTCTGGCCCCACGGCGAGACCGGGTGGCGACCACCGGAGGTCTTACCCTCACCACCACCGTGCGGGTGGTCGATCGGGTTCATGGCCACACCACGCACGGTCGGGCGAACGCCCTTCCAGCGCATACGGCCGGCCTTGCCCCAGTTGATGTTCGACTGCTCGGCGTTGCCGACCTCGCCGACGGTCGCGCGGCAGCGCGCGTCCACCAGGCGGATCTCGCCGGAGGGCATGCGCAGGTGCGCCATCTTGCCCTCACGCGCCAGCAGCTGGATGCCGGAGCCGGCGGAGCGGGCCAGCTTGGCACCGCCACCGGGACGCAGCTCCACCGCGTGGATGGTGGTACCGACCGGGATGTTGCGCAGCGGCAGGTTGTTGCCCGGCTTGATGTCGGCGCCAGCGCCGTTCTCGATCCGGTCACCCTGCGCGATGCCGCGCGGCGCGATGATGTAGCGCTTCTCGCCGTCCGCGTAGTGCAGGAGCGCGATGCGCGCGGTGCGGTTCGGGTCGTACTCGATGTGCGCGACCTTGGCCGGCACGCCGTCCTTGTCGTGACGACGGAAGTCGATCACGCGGTAGGCGCGCTTGTGACCGCCACCCTGGTGGCGAACGGTGATCCGACCGGCGTTGTTACGGCCGCCCTTGCTGTGCAGGGGGCGAACCAGCGACTTCTCCGGCGTGGACCGCGTGATCTCTACGAAGTCGGCCACGCTGGAGCCACGACGGCCCGGCGTAGTCGGCTTGTACTTGCGGATGCCCATTTGGCTCTCTCGTCCTCGTCCTTATCGACGATCACGATCTCCGTTAGGAGACCGGACCACCGAAGATGTCGATGCGGTTGCCCTCGGCCAGCGTCACGATGGCGCGCTTGGTGTCCTTGCGCTTGCCAAAGCCCGTCTTGGAGCGCTTGCGCTTGCCCTGACGGTTGATCGTGTTGACAGCCTCGACCTTGACCGAGAAGACCGCCTCGACGGCCTGCTTGATCTGGGTCTTGTTGGCGCCCGGCGACACGATGAACGTGTACTTGTTCTCGTCGAGAAGGCTGTAGCTCTTCTCGGAGATGACCGGCTTCACCAGGACGTCACGGGGGTCCGTGAACGTCTTGCTCGTAACGTCGCTCATCAGGCGGCGCTCCCTTCGAGCTCGCCCTCAGCGGCAACGGCCTTGGCGGACGCGGCCGGACCGGCCACGAAACGCTCGAAGGCGGCCTGGGTGAAGACCACATCGTCGGAGACGAGCACGTCGTAGGTGTTCAGCTGACCGGCGTCCAGGATGTGCACGTGCGGCAGGTTACGAGCGGACTTCAGGCCCAGCTCGTCCTCGCGCTCGACGACCAGGAGGACGTTCTTGCGCTCGGTGATCTTGCCGAACAGGCCCTTGGCGGCCTTGGTCGACGGCACCTCGGCCGCGACCACGTCGGTGACGACGTGGATGCGGTTGTGGCGGGCCCGGTCGGTGAGCGCACCGCGCAGAGCGGCGGCGATCATCTTCTTCGGGGTCCGCTGCGAGTAGTCGCGCGGCACGGGACCGTGCACGACGCCACCGCCGGCGAACTGCGGCGCACGGGTCGAGCCCTGACGGGCGCGGCCGGTGCCCTTCTGGCGGTACGGCTTCTTGCCGCCGCCGCGGACCTCGCCACGAGTCTTGGTCTTGTGGGTGCCCTGACGGGCCGCAGCGAGCTGCGCCACGACGACCTGGTGCATCAGCGGAACGCTGACCTTCGCGTCGAAGATCTCGGCCGGCAGCTCAAGGCTGCCGGTCTTGTCACCCGAGGGCGACAGGATGTCAATGGTGCTCATATCCTTCACAGCCCCTTCGCCGCGGTGCGGACGAGGACGAGGCCGCCGTTCGGGCCCGGGATCGCACCCTTGATCAGGAGCAGACCCTTCTCCGCGTCAACCGCGTGCACGGTCAGGTTCTGGGTGGTCACACGCTCGTGACCCATCCGGCCGGCCATCTTCAGGCCCTTGAACACGCGGCCCGGGGTGGCGCAGCCACCGATGGAACCGGGCGAACGGTGCTTGCGCTGCACGCCGTGACCGGCGCCGAGGCCCCGGAAGTTGTGGCGCTTCATGACACCGGCGAAGCCCTTGCCCTTGGAGGTGCCGGTCACGTCGACCTTGACACCCGCCTCGAACAGCTCGGCGGTGATCTCCTGGCCCAGGGTGTACTCGGACGCGTCCGAGGTACGCAGCTCGACCAGGTGGCGGCGCGGGGTGACACCGGCCTTGGCGAAGTGACCCGCGAGGGGCTTGTTCACCTTGCGGGGGTCGATCTCGCCGAAGCCGATCTGGACGGCGTCGTAGCCGGCCGGGCTGTCGGCGGTGTGGACCTGGGTCACGACATTGGGCCCAGCCTTGACGACGGTCACCGGGACGACCCGGTTGTTCTCGTCCCAGACCTGGGTCATGCCGAGCTTCTCGCCCAGGATGCCCTTAATCTGCTTAGCCATCTTCGGTGCGCCTCTCAGAGCTTGATCTCGATGTCGACGCCGGCCGGCAGGTCGAGACGCATGAGCGAGTCAACCGTCTTCGGCGTGGGGTCGAGGATGTCGATCAGACGCTTGTGAGTACGCATCTCGAAGTGCTCGCGCGAGTCCTTGTACTTGTGCGGCGAGCGGATGACGCAGTACACGTTCTTCTCAGTGGGCAGCGGCACCGGGCCCGCGACCTGCGCACCAGTACGGATCACCGTCTCGACGATCTTCTTCGCCGAAGAGTCGATGACCTCGTGGTCGTAGGCCTTGAGCCGGATGCGGATCTTCTGTCCCGCCATGGCTACTCAGTAGTCCTTTGTCCTTAGTCACTGCACGACAACCCTCCGACCCCCGCGCTCGGGCGTGTCGCACTCGCGCTTGCAAAAAACCAACGAATCACTTCGTCGGTTTAGAACTTTCGGGGTTGGGGGCGCCGGGTCGAGGCCCCGCTCACGCTTCCCGGAAGATTCCCGTACTTTCGCCCCGCAGCTGCCGTGGCGTAGAACTCACGCTTGACGGCCATCACGGGAACGACGAGTACATGGGACTCGCTTCCAGTCCTCCCGGCGGGAGGCGCGCAGCATCGGCACTCAACCGAGCAACTTGGACATACTGCCACATGGAGCAGCCCGGATGCCAATCGGGGCCGGTGAGGCGCTCCTCACCGGCCCCGATGGGGTGAACGCCCTGGTCAGTCCTTGCGCCAGAGCACCCAGCCGCGGTCCTTGTTGTACGTCGCGACGTGCCAGCCGGGCTTCGGATTCGGCCAGCTGGCCTCCGGCGGGGCGTCCTTGCCGGTGGCCGCCAGGAACGCGGTGGCCTTCTCCGGCGGGGCGTTGCCGCCCTTGACGTTGTCCGTCCAGACCCGGCCCCAGTAGACCTCGTAGGCCATCGCCATCCGGGTGTCCCAGTCGAGGTCCCAGTCCAGGACCACGTTGTCGCCCTTGCGCAGGCCCGCCTCCTTGGCCACGCCGACCGCCTGGTACTTGCGGAACTTGGCGTGCGGCTCGGAGACGTTGTCGGTGATGGCGATCGTCGCGTAGGCCGCGAACAGCGTCAGGCAGGCCACCACCGCGGCGACCACCCGGCGCCCACCGGCCACCCGCAGCAGCAGGCAGGCGGCCAGCACCGCCAGCGCGCCGAAGCTCGTCCGGATCATGTGCAGGCCGTCCCAGGTCGAGGCCAGGAACATCGCGTCCGGCACCGTCCACGGGCTGACCCAGAGCTTGAGCGCGGCACCCGCGTACGCGCCGACCGACACCTGGATGACACCGATCACCACCGTGCCGACCAGCGCCATCCACAGCAGCGCACGGACCCCGGCCCGGAACAGCGCGGTCAGGCCGACCACCAGGAAGAGCGGCACCAGCACCGCGCAGTACCGGGCGTACACCCAGTTGTCGGTCCGGTCGTTGTCCGCCAGGCCGGCCGCCGAGGCCAGCGCGGTGCCGAACAGCATGGCCACCATGGTGAAGGCCACCACCCGCTCGGCCACCGAGTACCGGCGCCGGAACACCACCACCACGCACAGCACGAGGGCGATCGCCCCGAAGCCGTACGTGGAGGTCATGAAGTACCACAGCTGCCCGAACGTGCGGGCGACGATCGTGCCGATGTACGTGCTGTCCTCAAGGTTCTCGAAGACCTTGTTGCCGACGTCGCTCGGCGGCACGTCCTTGAACTGGCTCTCGACGAAGCCGGCCAGCAGCTTGGCGCCCAGGTACGACACCCCGAGCGCGCCGACGCCGGCCAGCGAGGCGAGCCGCGGCGCCCAGCCGAGGACCAGCACCACGACCAGCACCAGCGCCGTCAGCGCCACGACCACGCCGCCCCGGTCGTGGGTGGCCATCGTGTAGCCGGCCGCCAGGCCCATCCCCGCCGCGTACAGCGCGCGGCGGCGCGCCGTGCCGGGCGAGAGCCAGCCGTGCATCGCGAGCACCCAGGCCAGCAGGAGCACCGGCAGCACGGTGTCCGACATGACGAACTGGGAGTAGAAGACCACCGGCGGCACCAGCGCCACGGCGGTGCCCACCAGGTACGCCTGCGGCCGGGACAGGCCCAGCCGGCGCGCGGCCACCACGGCCAGCGGGAACACCAGCGCGTTGAGCACCGCGTTGATGCCCATCACCAGGTGGTACGCGGTGGCCGGGTTGTCGGCGATCCGCAGCGCCGGCGAGATCAGCAGCGGGTAACCGCCCGGGATCACCACGCCGACCGGCATCTCGGTGGTCGGCCGGCCGGCCAGCACCCGCGCTATCACCAGGTACGAGTCCTCGTCGGCGTGCACCGACGGGAAGTAGTTGTGGATCGACAGCACCAGGCGGAACGCCACCTGCGCGCCGTACCCGAGCAGCAGGGCCGCCGGCCAGAACCAGCGGTGGGCGGCGAGCGCCCGCAGCCGGACCGGCACGACCGGGGCCGGGGTGCCGGACGCGCTCCCGTCGCCGCCCTCACCCCGGCGAGGCCCGTCGGACGTGTGGGCAGAGTCGATCAGCGGCTGCACCGAGACACTTCCCTACTTGTATGAGTTGACGATCTCGTCATGGCCGGTTCCGGACGGTGCGCCACGGGTCCTGCCACCACGCGTCGAAGCGCATCGGCAGTGTGCCACGCGGTGATCGGCCGGAGCCAACGCACTCCTCGCCCCTGGACGACAACGACCCGCCCGGGAACGGTGGTTCAGCCCGCGCTGATCCCCCGACCGAGGTGCTGGCAGAATCGCGGTGTCCGGCCACCGAAACCACACACCGCCCCCGCGTCCACGTGCTGCGGGAAGCAGAAGGACCGAACAGTGACGACGAGCGTCCAGCCCGCCCCCGCCTCGGGCAGGCATCAGGGCATACCGCCCAGCCAGAGGAGACGGGCAGCCGCTCTTCGCCTCCCCGCTGTCCTCTGGGCCGCGGAGATCCTGACCGCGGCCACGGCGGCGCTGTTCATGACCGGTCTGGCATGGACCGTCCACCTGAACCCCATGTCGAGGATCGGCCAGGTCAGCGGCCTCGCCGCGCTCCAGCTCCGGCTCCTGCTGCTCGTCGGCCTCGTCGTCCTGGTCCTGGTGCCGGCGATGCGCCGCTGGGCGGACCTCCCGGTGCGGTTCGCCGCCGCCGCGGTCGCGGGCCTGTCCTCCGGCGTCCTGGCCGCCGGCATCTCGCTCGCGCTGCGCGACACCAACTGGCCGCTGTACGCCCAGCACGGCGACTCCGGCAGCCTCCAGGCCTGGGTCGGCGCCCTGATGGACGGCAAGTCCCTCGACGGCGCCTACCCGCCGCTGTTCCCGCACATCGTCGCCTTCATCGCCGAGCACCTCACCCACGGCCAGGTGGGCTACGCGCTCAAGCTCGCCGACCTGGCGTTCACCGCGCTGCTGGGCCCGCTCGCCTACCTGTCCTGGCGCCTGCTGCTGCCCCCGCTCTGGGCGCTCGGGATCGGCGTCACCGCCGCCCTGCCGATGGCGCAGCCGTACAAGCCGTACACCACCTTCGTGCTCGTCGCCTTCCTCCCCGTGGTGGCGAAGCTGATGCAGCTCCTCCAGCGCGCCCCGGACCTCCCGCGCCGCACCGCCGCCGTCCGCGGCGCCGTGCTCGGCCTCGGGATCGGGCTGCTGTTCCTCCTCTACTCCGGCTGGTTCGTGTGGTCCGCGGCCGGAGTGGTGGTGCTCACCCTGGTGCTGCTGCTGCGCGCCCGCCGCAGCGGCGGTACCCCCGGTCTGCTCAACGCCCTGTGCGCGATCGGCGCCGCCGCCGGGGTCTTCCTGGTCGTCGCCGGCCTCTACCTGGTCCGGCTGCTCGGGTCCGCCGGCAGCACCGTCGACCGCTACTGCTACTTCGACACCTACACCGAGCCCACCTACTTCGCGATGTGGCGCGACGACCTCCCCGGCACCGACGGCCAGAGCACCTGGCCGGTCCCCGGCGAGATCGGCGGGGTCGGCCTCTTCACGATCCTCCTGCTGGTCGGCCTGGGCGTGGCGCTGGCCCTCGGGATCGGCCGGGCCACCGTGCTGACCGCCGCCGCGTGCACGGCGAGCGCCCTGCTGATGCGCTACTGGTACGCCTCCCACATGGAGCGCGACCAGGCCGTCATGCTCTACCCGCGCACCAGCGCACAGCTGCTCTACTGCCTGCTGGTCCTCGTCGGGCTGGCGTGCTACCTGATCGTCCGCCGCCGCCAGGGCGCCCCGGCGGCTCCCACCGCCGAGACGGCCGCGGAGACCGGACGCCGGCTCCCGCTGCGCCTCAACCCGCGCGGTGTGGCCATCGGCGCCATCTGCTCGCTGGGCCTGCTCTTCGGCATGGCCGGCTCCGCCACCGCCAGCAAGTACATGCCCGACCCGCACTGGGGCCCGGGCGCGCTGGCCTGGATCGCGCAGAGCACCGCCGACACCAAGGGGCACTGCTCGCGCTACGCGCCCAACGGCCAGTGCGACCAGCCGACGGACATCAGCAACCTGCTGGAGCCGGTGCCCGACACCGGCAAGCTCGCGTGCCCGAAGGTCAACCCGTACCCGCCGCGGCAGCCCGACCCGCTCGGCCCCTCGGGCGCGCCCTGGTAGACCGTGGCGAGGCGCCCGCGAACGGCACTGGGCCGGTAGTCCGAGTTCGGACTACCGGCCCAGTGCCGTATCAGGACCTACGAACGGTCAGTGCCGCTCTCCGCCGGTCAGCGCGTGGCGGACCAGGACCTTGGCGCCGTCCCGCTGGCCGCGCTTCAGCGCGCCCGGCAGCATGGTGAGCGCGTGCAGCCGGGAGGCGCTGCGGAACCGGGCCGCCCGGGCGGCCTTCGGCCAGCCGCGGGCGTCCATCCGCTCGGCCACCGCGTTGAAGTACCGCTCCGCCTCGGTGAACCGGGTGCCGGAGAAGGCCTGCACCGAGGACTCGCTGACGGCGTGCCGGCGGTACTGGAAGACGACGGTGGTGTTGTCCACCATCATCTGCTCGCCGCGCTCCAGCAGGTCGACGACCAGGGCCAGGTCCTGGATCACCGAGTACTCGTCACGGAAGTTGACCGCGCGCAGCGCCTCGCCCCGCCAGCAGATCGACGGGAAGTAGAGCCAGTTGCCGCGCAGCACGCTCGCGGCCAGCTCCTCGCCGCCCATCAGCCGCCGGCCCTTGACGGTCGGCGCGTAGATCTTCTCCTTGACGTTGTCCGCCAGGCCGGAACGGCTGACCTCGCCGTTGCCGTCGATGACCTCGACGCCCGGCTGCACCATGCCCAGGTCCGGGTTGGCCTTGAGGATCGACCGGACGGTCTCCAGGTAGTGCGGGTGCAGCAGGTCGTCGCAGCCCATGATGACCACGTGGTCGGCCTTGGACAGCTCCACACACTTCTGGAAGTTCTTGGTGATGCCGAGGTTCTGCTCGTTGCGCAGGTAGCCCACCCGGTCGTCGCCGAGCGTGGCGAACCAGCCCGGGACGTCCGGCTCCTTGCCGTCGTCGATGACCGTCAGCCGGAAGTCCGGGTCGGTCTGCGCGAGGATGCTCCGCACGGCGGCCTGCATCAGCGCCACGTCGCCGTAGTACGGCAGCATGAACTCGAAGGTCGCCACGGGATCAGACCTTGCTTCGGTCGACCGGCGCCGAGACCGGCAGGTCCAGGTCGAAGCGCTCCTCGTTCAGGCGGGCGCCCTCGTTGATCGCCACGGTGCGCGCCAGATCGGTGAGCTTCTTCTCCAGAGAGCGGAAGCGCAGGAAGGTGTTCAGGGTCAGGAAGCCCATGCCCAGCACCATCACGTACAGCACCAGGTCGGTGCCGCGGCCGACGCCGAGCTGGTGGGCCAGCCAGGTCACGTCGGTGGGGCGCAGCACCGCGTAGATGTTCACGATCACGAAGACCGAGAACGCGATGCGCTTCCAGGCGCGGGTGTTGGCACGGTCCCAACGCCGGATGAACATGAAGGCGAGAGTGACCGAGCCGAGAATGAGAACCAGCTGGATCCAGAAGAATTTCATCGGCGGCTACGCTCCCGCAGCGAGATGTCGAAGATGATGTTGACGCCGTTGATCAGGGACTGACCCTTGGCGCGTGAGTAGTCGGTGTACAGGATGTCCACCGGGAGTTCGGCGACCCGGAGGTCCGAGCCGGCGAGGAAGCTGACGATCTCCGACGCGTGTGCCATGCCGTTCATGGTGATCCGCAGCCGGCCGGCGGCCTCGCGGTTCAGCACCCGCAGGCCGTTGTGGGAGTCGGTCAGCTTGAGCTTGCGAGCGGTCGGGCTGACGGTCGCCGCGGTGCGCAGGACGACCCGCTTGATCCACGGCACCTGCCCGTTCTGCTCGATGAAGCGCGAGCCGAGGACCACGTCCGTGTCGCCCTCCCGCAGCAGGGCGACCATCTTCTCGACGTCGGCGGTCTGGTGCTGACCGTCCGCGTCGAAGGTGGCGAAGTACTTGGCGCCCGGCTGGGCCAGGGCGTAGGCCAGGCCGGTCTGGAGGGCGGCACCCTGACCGAGGTTGACCGGGTGGCGCACCAGGTGCGCGCCCGTCTCCATGATGTGCTTGGCCGAGTCGTCGCCGCTGCCGTCATCGACCACCACGATGTTCGGGAACGTCTTTCGCGCCCCCTCCACAACGTCGGCGATCACCTGGCCCTCGTTGTAGGCCGGGATCACCAGCCAAACATCGTCGTACTGGGACACGGAGGCTCCATGAATGGGGTCTGGCCCGCGCTGCTGCGCGGCGATCTGAAGATGAGGGGCGGACACGGTCATTCACCGGCCGTCCGGCTGCTCAGCACCGCGGCGTTCGGGTCCCCCGGCTGCTGGACGAGGCCGGCGGAATTCGTCGCCGAACGGGCGAAACTCTGCCTCAGCACCGCCAGCATACCGAGGACGGTGGCCACGGAACCCGCCGTGTACGCAAGGATCACGCGGGTGGACACCTCGCCCGGCAGGAAGGTCACCCCGGCGAGGACCGCGGTGCCGAGCGCCCAGCAGAGCAGCTGAAGGTTGTGCCGCTTGAATACCATCAACGCCTGGCCGAGCACCATCGCGAACATGTACGCCACGGTTCCGGCGGACAACCAGAAGAAGTCGAGGCAGCCGAGCACCGGCTTGGCGCCGAACAGCACCTGGATCAGCCACGGGCCGAGGGCGACCGCCGGGATCCCGCCGAGCACGCCGAGCGCGCCCACCACGACGCCGATCTTCTTGAGCATCCCGGTGAAGGCCGCCCGGTCCCCGACCGCGATCGCGGCGGAGAGGCCGTTCAGCAGCGAGGCCTGGAGCGAACCGAAGACGAACAGCGGCACCCGGGCCAGCACCAGCGCGTTGAGCAGAGCGGCGATCAGCGCGGAGTCCGAGGGCGCGAGCAGCTTGGTGCTCACCACGGCCGCGTTCACCACGACCTGCGAGAGCAGCGTCGAGCAGATCAGCAGGCCCAGCCCGGAGCAGAGTTCGGACCAGCCGACCTGCTCGCCGGGCTTCACCGCGCGCAGCAGCGGCGGCAGCGTGAGGATCGTGGCGAGGATCGGCGCGACGGCCAGGATCAGGCTGAACGCGAACGCCGAGTGCACCCCGGCCACGCCGCAGGCGAAGGCCAGGCCGATCCGCAGGCCGCCGTCCAGGCCCAGCTGGGTGCCGTACGCGCCGAAGCGGCCGAGGCCGGCCAGCACGCCACGGGTGAGGTAGCAGACGGCCATGCCGGTGAAGGCCCCGCCGAGCGCCAGCACCAGCGAGCGGTCGCCGTGGAACATCGACCGGGCGATCGGGCCGGAGGCGGCGCCGAGGACGATCAGGGTCGCCCCGAGGATCCCGCCGGTGAGCAGGGCCGCCCGGCGCAGGACCGGCGCGGCACCGTGACCGAGCGCCGCGCGCGCCGCGACGATCCGGGTGAGCTCCTGCTCGATCGGGAAGAAGACGCCGATGCCGACGGACATCACGATCGTCCACAGCAGCGAGACGTTCGCCATGTCGTCGACGGACAGGCTGTGGCCCGCCACCCCGAGGTGGATGTAGTTGGCGGCACCCAGGACGACGGTGCCGCCGGCCACCGCCAGGGTTCCCGGCGGTAGCGCGGCAGCCACCTTCGTCAGTGCGTTCTTCACTGAGGTCTGTCGCTCTCGGTGGTCCGGGCCGTTGCGGCCAGTTCGGCGAAGACGGGCCGGGACAGCGCCTCGGCCAGCATGGCCCGCCACTCGGGCAGCGGCGCCAGCCCGGCGGCGGCCCAGCGGTCGTGGGCCAGCACGCTGAAGGCGGGGCGGGCGGCCGGGCGGACGAAGGCCTCCGACGTGGTCGGGCGGATCCGCTCCCGGTCCAGCCCGCTCAGCGCGTAGGTCTCGCCGGCCAGTCCGCACCAGGTGGTGCGGCCGCTCGCGGTGCCGTGGTAGACCCCGGCCGGGGCCTGCCCGGCGAGCGCGGCCCGGCCGAGCTCGACCAGGCGGCCGGCCAGCGCGTACGACCAGGTCGGCTGGCCGTGCTGGTCGTCCACCACGTCCAGGGTGTCCCGCTGGGCGGCGAGCTTGAGCATGGTGGCCACGAAGTTCGGGCCGTGCTCGCCGTACAGCCAGGCGGTGCGCACGATGTAGCCGTGCTCGGGGAGCAGTTCGGCGACCGCCTGCTCCCCCACCAGCTTGCTGCGGCCGTACGCGTTCACCGGAGCGGTCGGGGCGTCCTCCGGGCAGGGCTCGGTGGCGTCGCCCGGCAGGACGTAGTCGGTGGAGACGTGCAGCAGCCGCGCGCCGGTCCTGGCGCAGGCCGCGGCCAGGTGGCGCACGCCGGTGCCGTTGACGGCGGTGGCGGCTGCCTCCTCGGTCTCCGCACCGTCGACGTTCGTCCACGCGGCGCAGTTGACCACGATGTCGTGGCCCTCGACGGCGGCCAGGACGGCCGCCGCGTCGGTGATGTCGAGGTCCGCCCGGCGCAGCGCGGTGATCTCGGCGGTCCCGTCGGCGCCCAGCACCGACAGCAGGTCCTGCCCGAGCATCCCGGCCGCGCCGGTGACCAGCCAGCGCACGGGCGCGGCGGCGTTCGCGGTCACTTGGCCAGGGCCGCCTTCTGCTTCAGCGGCTCCCACCAGGCGCGGTTCTCGCGGTACCAGGCGATGGTCGCGGCGAGGCCGTCCTCGAAGCGGACCTGCGGCTCGTAGCCGAGCTCCTCGCGGATCTTGCTGATGTCGATGGAGTAGCGGAGGTCGTGGCCCTTGCGGTCCGCGACGTGCTCGACCATGTCCCAGCCGGCGCCGGCGGCCTCCAGCAGCAGGCCGGTCAGCTCCTTGTTGGTCGCCTCGGTGCCGCCGCCGATGTTGTAGACCTCGCCCGCGCGGCCGCCGCGCATGACCAGCTCGATGCCCCGGCAGTGGTCCGAGACGTGCAGCCAGTCGCGGACGTTGCCACCGTCGCCGTACAGCGGCACCTTCTTGCCGTCGATCAGGTTGGTGGTGAACAGCGGGATGACCTTCTCCGGGAACTGGTAGTGCCCGTAGTTGTTGGAGCAGCGGGTCACCACGACGTCCATGCCGTGGGTGCGGTGGTAGGCCAGCGCCAGCAGGTCGGAGGAGGCCTTGGAGGCCGAGTACGGGGAGTTCGGCTCGAGCGGCCAGGTCTCGGTCCAGGAGCCCTCGTTGATCGAGCCGTACACCTCGTCGGTGGAGATGTGGACGAAGCGGCCGACGCCGTGCTTGCGGGCCGCGTCGAGCAGCACCTGGGTGCCGACGACGTTGGTCAGCACGAACGGGCCCGCGCCGGCGATCGAACGGTCCACGTGGGACTCGGCGGCGAAGTGCACCACCACGTCGTGTCCAGGCATGACCTGGTCGACGGCGTCCGCGTCGCAGATGTCGCCCTGGACGAAGGTGTAGCCCTTGTGGTCGGCCACCGGAGCGAGGTTCTCCAGGACGCCCGAGTAGGTGAGCTTGTCAAAGACCGTGATCCGGGCATTCTCGTCAGCCCCGAGGAGCTGACGGACGAACTCCGAACCGATGAATCCGGCGCCGCCGGTCACGAGGATGCGCATAATGCGCGTAGTCTACCGCCGCCCGAACGCCCTCCCGACCCGGCCCCTCCCGCGTTCACCGATCTCGAATAGGGTGCACCCATGCGTGGAATCCTCCTGGCCGGCGGCACCGGCTCGCGGCTGTGGCCCCTGACCCGTGCGGTGTCGAAGCAGCTCCTCCCGGTCTTCGACAAGCCGATGATCTACTACCCCCTCTCGACCCTGGTGATGGCCGGGATAAGCGAAATCCTGATCATCACCACCCCGAACGACCGGGACCAGTTCGAACGACTGCTGGGCGACGGTTCCCAGTTCGGCCTGAAGCTCCAGTACGCCGTCCAGGAGAAGCCCGAGGGCATCGCCCAGGCCTTCGTGCTCGGCGCGGACTTCATCGGCGACGAGCCGGTGGCCCTGATCCTCGGCGACAACATCTTCCACGGCACCGGCCTGGGCACCGCGCTCACCGAGCACTCCGACATCAAGGGCGGCCGGGTCTTCGCGTACCCCGTGGCCGACCCGACCGCGTACGGCGTGGTCGAGTTCGACGGGACCGGCCAGGTCATCTCCATCGAGGAGAAGCCGACCGAGCCCAAGTCCCGTTACGCCGTCCCCGGCCTGTACTTCTACGACAACCGGGTCGTCGAGATCGCCCGCACGCTGGAGCCGAGCGCCCGCGGCGAGCTGGAGATCACCGCCGTCAACGACGCCTACCTGCGCACCGGCGACCTGCACGTGACGATCCTCGACCGCGGCACCGCCTGGCTTGACACCGGCACGTTCGTGTCGATGGTCCAGGCCTCGGAGTTCGTCCGGGTCATCGAGGAGCGCCAGGGCTTCAAGATCGGCTGCATCGAGGAGGCCGTCTGGCGGGCCGGGCTGATCGACGACGTCCAGCTGCGCGAGCTCGCCGAGCCGCTGCTGAAGAGCGGCTACGGCCAGTACCTGGTGGGCCTGCTCGAAGAGGCGGCCGCCAAGTGAAGTTCCGTGAGCTCTCCATCGAGGGCGCCTTCGAGATCACCCCTCAGGTGCACGGCGACGCCCGCGGCCACTTCACCGAGTGGTACCGCTTCGACCGCCTCGCCGAGGTCGTCGGCCACCCGCTGAACCTGGCCCAGGCCAACCTGTCGCTCTCCGCCAAGGACGTCGTCCGCGGCATCCACTTCGCCGACGTCCCGCCCGGCCAGGCCAAGTACGTGGCCTGCACCCGCGGCGCGGTGCTGGACGTCATCGTCGACCTGCGGGTCGGCTCGCCGAACTTCGGCAAGTGGGAGTTCGTCCGGCTGGACGACACCGAGCGCAAGGCCGTCTACATCCCGGAGGGCCTCGGCCACGGCTTCTGCGCCCTCACCGACGACGCCACGCTGACCTACCTCTGCTCGGCGACGTACAACCCGACCGGCGAGCACGGCGTGCACCCGCTGGACCCGGATCTCGGCATCGAGTGGCCGACCGACGCCCCGCAGCTCTCGGCCCGCGACGCGGTGGCGCCCTCCCTCGCGGAGGCGCTCGCCGACGGCCTGCTGCCGGACTACCAGGCCTGCAAGGCCTACACGGACTCGCTGAAGCAGCAGTAGCGCAGCCCGGCCCACACGGAGGGGGCGCGTGCCACGGCACGCGCCCCCTCCGTCGTCGTCTCCCCCGCGCCGGCTCAGGGCGTCCGGAAGACCCACAGCTTGGCCAGCACGAACCGGACCACCGTGGCGAGGCCGTTGGCCACCACCAGCCCGGCCACCTCGACCGTCCGGGAGGCGTGCGGCACCGCCACGTCCAGCAGCGCCAGGGCGCCGCTGGACAGGCCCAGCCCGATCAGGAACGCGACCGCGCCCTGCAGTTGGTGGCGCACCGCGCCGTCCGAGCCGGTGATGCCGAAGGTGAAGCGGCGGTTGGCGGCGGTGTTGGCCACCGCGCTGACCGCCAGCGCGATCAGGTTGGCCACCTGCGGCGAGGTCACCAGCCGCAGCAGCACGAACAGCGCCAGGCAGAAGACCGTGCTCAGCACCCCGATCACCAGGAAGGACGGCAGCAGCCGGCGGACCGGCCGGGGTGCCTCGGCGGGTTCCTCGCGCTCGTCCCGGGCCGTGGGGAGGCTCTCGTTCACGCGCCCGCACCGTACCGGTCCGGCTCCTCGGCCGAGTCGTAGCCGACGAAGTACGCGGGCCGCGCCTGGACCGCCGAGTAGATCCGGCCGACGTACTCGCCCAGCAGGCCGACGCAGACCAGCTGCACGGCGCCGATGAAGAGCATCCCTATGAACAGCGAGGACCAGCCGGGCACGGTGGAGCCGACGGCGTACGCGATCGTGGTGTAGAGCGCCAGCAGGATGCAGACCAGGAAGCTGAACAGCCCGAGCCAGGTGGCCAGTCGCAGCGGGGCGGCGGAGAAGTTGGTGACGCTGTCGAACGCGAGCCGGACCATCTTGGACAGCGGGTAGTGGCTGCTCCCCGCGATCCGCTCCTCGCGGACGTAGACCACCTCGCCGCTGGGGAAGCCCAGCCAGGGCACCAGCAGCCGGTAGACCGGCTGGTGCTCGGGCATCGCCTTGAGCGCGTCCACGGCCGCCCGGCTGAGCAGCCGGAAGTCGCCGGCCTGGTTGGGCATCCGCTTGCCGACCAGTCGGCGCATCAGCCGGTAGTACCCGCCGGCGGTGTGCCGCTTGAAGAAGGTGTCGGTGCCGCGGTCGCCGCGCACGCCGTAGACGATGTCCAGGTTCTGCTCGCGGGCGAGCGCCAGCATCTCGGGGATCTTCTCCGGCGGGTCCTGGAGGTCGGCGTCGATGGAGACCACGTAGTCGCCGAAGGCGCGGTGGAGGCCGGCGGTGAGGGCGGCCTGGTGCCCGGAGTTGCGGGCGAAGCGGACGATGCGGAACTCCGGCCAGTCCTGGCGGATCTTCTGCATCAGCACCGGGGTGACATCGGTGCTGCCGTCGTCGACGCCGACCACCTCGTAGCTCACGTCGAGCCCGTCGAGGATCGGCCGCAGCCGTTCGACGGTCAGCGGGAGCGCCTCCTGCTCGTTGTAGATAGGCATCACGACCGACAACAGCGGTGCCGTTGACATGCGTTGGTCCCACTTTCCACGACGGCCGGGCTGGATGTCGCCCGACCTTAACAGTCTGCGATGAGCGGCCGGTGAAAGGCGGCGCGCTCCGGTGAACCGCTGCTGAGACGCCGAAGGGCCCCGCGCACCGTGCGGTGCGCGGGGCCCTTCGGACTGAGCCTGTACGAGGCAGGCAGGTCAGACCGTCAGACTACTTGATGATCTTGGTGACCTGGCCGGCGCCGACGGTGCGGCCACCCTCACGGATGGCGAACTTCAGGCCCTCCTCCATGGCGATCGGCTGGATCAGCGCGACCGTCATGGCGGTGTTGTCGCCCGGCATGACCATCTCGGTGCCCTCGGGGAGGGTCACGACGCCGGTCACGTCCGTGGTACGGAAGTAGAACTGCGGGCGGTAGTTGTTGAAGAACGGGGTGTGGCGGCCACCCTCGTCCTTCGACAGGATGTAGGACTGGGCCTCGAAGTCGGTGTGCGGGGTAACCGAACCCGGCTTGATGATGACCTGGCCGCGCTCGACGTCCTCGCGCTTGATGCCACGGAGCAGCAGACCGACGTTCTCACCGGCCTGGCCCTCGTCGAGCAGCTTGCGGAACATCTCGATGCCGGTGACCGTGGTGGTGGTCTTGGTCTCCTTGATGCCGATGATGTCGACAGTCTCGTTGACCTTGAGGATGCCACGCTCGATACGGCCGGTGACGACGGTGCCACGACCGGTGATCGTGAAGACGTCCTCGATCGGCATCAGGAACGGCTGGTCCACGGCGCGGGCCGGGGTCGGGATGGCCTCGTCGACCGCGTGCATCAGGCCGAGGAGCTTCTCGCCCCACTCCTTGTCGCCCTCCAGCGCCTTCAGCGCGGAGACGCGGACGACCGGCAGGTCGTCGCCCGGGAACTCGTACTCGGAGAGCAGCTCGCGGACCTCGAGCTCGACGAGCTCCAGGATCTCCTCGTCGTCCACCATGTCGGCCTTGTTCAGGGCGACGACGATGTACGGAACGCCGACCTGGCGGGCCAGGAGGACGTGCTCCTTGGTCTGCGGCATCGGGCCGTCGGTGGCGGCGACCACGAGGATGGCGCCGTCCATCTGGGCGGCACCGGTGATCATGTTCTTGATGTAGTCGGCGTGACCCGGGCAGTCGACGTGGGCGTAGTGGCGCGCCTCGGTCTGGTACTCGACGTGCGCGATGGAGATGGTGATACCGCGCTGCCGCTCCTCCGGCGCCTTGTCGATCTGGTCGAACGGCGTGAAGGGGTTGATCTCCGGGTACGCGTCGTGCAGCACCTTGGTGATGGCCGCGGTCAGCGTGGTCTTACCGTGGTCGATGTGACCGATGGTGCCGATGTTGACGTGGGGCTTCGTCCGCTCGAACTTCGCCTTCGCCACTGAGTCCTCCTGAGGACAGTTCCTGTACGCCGTGCTGACGCCAGTTGGTCTTTGATCGGTTTTGGTGCGGGTTGTCCGGAGGACATCCCGTGCCGTCCCGCTGGTGGGGGGGCCGGAGGCTCCCGGGAGGATCCGACCGGATCCTCCCGGGTTGCCTCCGAATAGCCTAAGGCTTCGCTATCGTCCCGATTATCGGGACGTCACTCGCCCTTGGCCTTGGCGATGATGTCGTCCGCCACGTTCTTCGGAACCTCGGCGTACGAGTCGAACTGCATCGAGTAGCTCGCGCGACCAGAGGTCTTGCTGCGCAGGTCACCGACGTAGCCGAACATCTCGGAGAGGGGCACCAGCGCCGTGACGACGCGGGCACCGTGACGCTCGTCCATGGACCGGATCTGGCCACGGCGAGAGTTGATGTCGCCGATCACGTCGCCCATGTAGTCCTCGGGCGTGGTGACCTCGACGGCCATCATCGGCTCGAGGAGGACCGGCTTGGCCTTCCGCGCGCCTTCCTTGAACGCCATCGAACCGGCGATCTTGAACGCGAGCTCGGAGGAGTCGACGTCGTGCGCCTGACCGTCGAGCAGGCTCACGCGGACACCCTGCAGCGGGTAGCCGGCGAGGATGCCGAACTCCATGGCCTCCTGGCAACCGGCGTCGACCGACGGGATGTACTCGCGCGGAACGCGGCCACCGGTGACCTTGTTGACGAACTCGTAGCCCTCGGCCTGCTCGAGCGGCTCGATCGCGATCTGCACCTTGGCGAACTGACCGGAACCACCGGTCTGCTTCTTGTGGGTGTAGTCGATGCGCTCGACCGCCTGGCGGATGGTCTCGCGGTACGCGACCTGCGGCTTGCCGACGTTGGCCTCGACCTTGAACTCACGGCGCATACGGTCGACCAGCACCTCGAGGTGCAGCTCGCCCATACCCGCGATGATGGTCTGGCCGGTCTCCTCGTCCGTGTTGACCTGGAAGGACGGGTCCTCCTCGGCGAGACGCTGGATGGCAACGCCCAGCTTCTCCTGGTCACCCTTGGACTTGGGCTCGATCGCGACGCGGATGACCGGGGCCGGGAAGTCCATGGACTCCAGGATGACCGGGTTCTTCTCGTCGGACAGCGTCTCACCGGTGGTGGTCTGCTTCAGGCCCATGACGGCGATGATGTCGCCGGCGCCCACCGAGTCGATCTCCTCACGCTTGTTCGCGTGCATGCGGTAGATCTTGCCGATGCGCTCCTTCTTGCCCTTGACGGCGTTCAGCACCGAGGTGCCGGACTCCAGGCGGCCCGAGTAGACCCGGACGAAGGTGAGCTTGCCGAGGTGCGGGTCCGACATGATCTTGAACGCGAGCGCGGCGAGCGGCTCGTCGTCCGAGGCCTTGCGGGAGATCTTGACCGTGTCGTCACCGGGCTTGGTGCCCTCGATGGACTCGATGTCCAGCGGCGACGGCAGGTACTTGACGACCGCGTCGAGCAGGGGCTGAACGCCCTTGTTCTTGAAGGCGGTACCGCAGAAGATCGGGGTGAAGTCCGAGTTCAGGGTGCCCTTGCGGATCGCGTCCTGCAGCAGCTCGACCGGGATCTCCTCGCCCTCCAGGGCGAGCTCCATGATCTCGTCGCTGACGTTCGAGACCGTGTCGATGAGCGCCTCGCGGTACTCCTCGGCCTGCTCCTGCAGGTCGGCCGGGATGTCGACGACGTCGTACATCTCGCCCTTGGCGGCCTCGGCGGACCAGACCAGCGCCTTCATGCGGACCAGGTCGACAACGCCCTGGAAGTCCGACTCGGCACCGATCGGCAGCTGCATGACCAGCGGGGTGGCGCCGAGGCGGTCCACGATGGTCTTGACGCAGAAGAAGAAGTTCGCGCCCGTGCGGTCCAGCTTGTTGATGAAGCAGATGCGCGGGACGCCGTAGCGGTCAGCCTGCCGCCACACGGTCTCGGACTGGGGCTCGACACCGGCGACACCGTCGAACACCGTCACGGCACCGTCGAGGACGCGCAGCGAACGCTCCACCTCGACGGTGAAGTCGACGTGGCCCGGGGTGTCGATGATGTTGATGGTGTTGTCGACGTCGTCAACGGTCCAGTGACAGGTCGTCGCGGCCGACGTGATCGTGATGCCGCGCTCCTGCTCCTGCTCCATCCAGTCCATGGTGGCAGCGCCATCGTGGACCTCACCGATCTTGTACGAGACACCGGTGTAGAACAGGATCCGCTCGGTGGTGGTGGTCTTGCCCGCGTCGATGTGCGCCATGATCCCGATGTTGCGGACCCTGGCGAGGTCAAGGGAGGTTGCAGCCATGGTGGCTCGTTCTCTCTCTGTCTAGTGACGGGGTAGGGACTACCAGCGGTAGTGCGCGAAGGCCTTGTTGGACTCGGCCATCTTGTGGGTGTCCTCACGACGCTTCACGGAAGCGCCCAGGCCGTTGCTGGCGTCGAGGATCTCGTTCATCAGGCGCTCGGTCATGGTCTTCTCGCGACGGGCGCGGGAGTAACCGACCATCCAGCGCAGCGCCAGGGTGCTGGCGCGGCCCGGACGGACCTCGACCGGAACCTGGTAGGTCGCGCCACCGACACGGCGGGACTTGACCTCGAGAGCCGGCTTGACGTTCTCCAGCGCGCGCTTCAGCGTGACGACCGGGTCCGAGCCGGTCTTCTCACGGACGCCCTCGAGGGCGCCGTAGACGATCCGCTCGGCGGTGGAGCGCTTGCCGTGCAGCAGGATCTTGTTGACCAGCTGGGTGACGACCGGGGAGCCGTAAACCGGGTCGATGATGACCGGGCGCTTCGGGGCGGGGCCCTTACGAGGCATTCTTACTTCTCCTTCTTGGCGCCGTAGCGGCTGCGGGCCTGCTTGCGGTTCTTGACACCCTGGGTGTCGAGCGAACCGCGGATGATCTTGTAGCGGACACCAGGAAGGTCCTTCACACGACCACCGCGCACCAGCACGATGGAGTGCTCCTGCAGGTTGTGGCCCTCGCCCGGGATGTAAGCGGTGACCTCGATCCCGCTGGTGAGGCGCACACGGGCGACCTTGCGGAGAGCCGAGTTCGGCTTCTTCGGGGTGGTCGTGTACACACGCGTGCAGACCCCACGGCGCTGCGGGGAACCCTTCAGCGCGGGAGTCTTGTTCTTCTCGACCTTGTCCTGCCGGCCCTTTCGGACCAGCTGCTGGATCGTAGGCACCGTTTCTCCGTTTTCTGTGTGCCAAGGCTTGGTGGAACTAACCTGCGATGTCTCCCTCGCACACGGCCCCGTGGTCGACCCACGCGGTCGGGTGTGTTGGGCTTGTTACGACACGGAATCCCATGGCTGCTGTACAGCGACGGCGCTCTACGCGCGGCGCGCTGGGAAGCGCTCCGGCTCGGCGCGGCGACCGGTGTGCATGCACGCACAAGGACCCGGGGACACCCCAGGCACAAGGTCAGAGCGTACCTAGCGCATCGGGCTCGGTCAAAACAAATGCAACGCCGCAGGTCGCGGGGCTTGCACCGAAAGCGGGCCGGGAACCGGGCCGGGGCGGGGCTCCCTACCACAACCGGGCAGCCCCCGCACCGCGACCCTACGCCTCCGCGTGGGCCCCGGCGAGCCGGGGCGGGTCCTGGCTGGCGCTGCCGCCGGCCGCCCCGGCCGACTGCGGCAACGGGCGCTCCCGGTTGTCCGACACCGCCGTGAACAGCCCCAGCGCGAGCGCGGCCAGCGTGTACACGGCCAGCCAGAGCATCCAGGTGCCGGGCGGGGACCAGTGGGCCGGGTTGATCAGCAGCGGGCCGGTGCTGCCGACGGTGTTGCGGCGCAGCGCCCAGAGGAAGGCCGCGGCGTTGACCAGGGACAGCGAGAAGCCGGCGATCACCAGCAGCCGGCGCCAGGCGAAGCCGCCCCAGGGCAGCCGCTCGTGGCAGATCGCGGCGCACAGGATCGGCAGTCCGACGGCGAACGGCAGCAGGTAGCGGCCCTGCCAGATCATGCCCAGCTGGCGCGCCTGCATGGCCTGTGCCGCTATCGGTATCACCACGATGCCGGCCATCACGCCGACGATCGCCAGGGCGTCGCGGAACCGGGCGTAGCAGAGCGCGAACATCGCCAGGGCGAGCGCCACACCGCACCAGACCAGCAGCGTCGCGGCCGGCGCCTCGGCGTCCAGCCAGCCGAAGTAGCCGATCATCTGCTTCATGTAGAGCAGGCCGAAGTCGAAGGTCTTCCGGGCCGCGGCGAGCGGGGTGAGGTCGCTCGGGGTGTTGATGATCGAGTTGTCCGGGTGGCTCGACGACCAGGCCAGGGCCGCGACGGCCCCCGCCGCCGCCAGGCCGCCCCAGAGCCAGGTCACCTTGCGGCGGAGCACTTCGCGCACCGCCCCCTTCTGGCCCAGCAGCAGCGCGAAGAACAGGGCCCCGGCGAACCAGATCAGGCCCAGCGGGCGGATGCTGATCAGCACCAGCGCGCCGATGCCCAACCGCGCCAGCCGGCGGTTCAGCAGGAGCGGGTCCGGGCTCATCAGCATCGGCAGCCCGGCGCTCCAGACCAGGATGCCCGCCGCGATCTCCGGACCGCTCGGGTTGACCACGCCGAACAGGAACAGCGCCATCGGCGTGGCCGCGGTGATCACGCCGAGCAGGGTGAAGGAGCGCCGCCGCCACTCCGCCGCCGAGACCACCGCGCTCGCCACCAGGGCGGAGCAGATCAGCGCCGACATCAGGCGCATCAGGTAGAAGGCCTTGGCCCCGTGGACCAGGAGGCTGGGCCAGCCCACCGCGAAGTAGTACGCCGGGTGGTAGCGGCCCGCCGCGGTGGTCACCAGGGTCTCCCCCGGACGGTCCACGAGCCGGGGCGCGCAGGAGGCCGGCTGCTCGGGCTTGAAGACGTAGCAGCTGTTGACGTCCTTGAGGTCCTGGTAGATGCGCGGGAGCTCGACCCCGGTCTCGGCGAACTGGCCCTCGATGCCGCCCACCAGGTGCGGGACCATGACCTCCCGTCCCTCGACCTGGCCTCGGGCGACGGCCGCCGCCCGGATCAGGTGTGCGTGCTCGTCCGGCGAGGCACCGGTCGGCGAAGCGAACGCCCAGGCCCCACTCAGTGCGAACAGGATCGCGAACGCCACAACCCACAGACGCCTCGGTGAGGAGACGAGCCGGTCGGCGAGGCTCTTGACGGCGGTGATCATCATCAGGATTGGGCCTTCGGGGTCAGTTCGGGCTCATGGGCGGGAACTGGTTACTTGATCATGCTGAGCCATGACTGGTCACCGGTCTTGGAGCACTGCCCACCCGGCGCGAACTTCGGGCAGGTGCCGTCGAGGTTCTGCATGGTGTGCGACACCCACGGCAGGATGCGGTAGGTGTCCTCCTTCGCCGGCATGTAGCGGTCCGCCATCGACGAGGAGACCGTACCGAACAGGAAGAGAAGAGCGAACAGCGTACCGATCACGGCCGCCTGCGGGCCCGGCAGGGCCGTTCCGGCGGTTCCGGCGGTACCGGCGGCCTCCGCGGCCCGGCGGCGCTCGGCCAGCCGGAGCGAGACCAGGTGGGCGAGCAGGGCGCAGAGCAGCAGGCCGCAGTAGAGCAGCTGGTTGTTGGTCCGGGTGTAGAGCTGGACCGTCTGCGTCTCGTACATGTGCGAGGCGATGAACATCCGCATCACCCAGGCGCTCGCGAACATGCAGCTGATGGTGACGATCACCGGCTTGCGGATGCCCAGCCAGAGGGCGGCGCCCAGTGCGACGAACATCACCACCGCGAACAGGTCCATGCCGCCGAACTCGCCGGGGATCGGCCAGTCCCCCACCTTGCCCGGCATGTCCGTACGCCACATCAGGAAGTACGCCGGGTCAGTGAAGTTGTCGAAGCGGAAGTTGGAGTCCTTGGTGTCCGGGGCCTCCGTCAGCATGGTCACCAGGTAGCTGCCGCAGACCAGCAGGAAGGCGGCCCCGGTGGTGCCGAGGTACGCCAGGCCCTTGCGCCGGTCTTCGTGCCAGGGGAAGTACATCAACGCCGCGACCAGCACGCCGAGGGCGCTCCACAGGAACCAGCCGGAGTACGTGAGGAACATCAGGCCCAGCAACGCCCCGAAGCCGCCCGCCTTCAGCAGCAGCAGCCGCCAGCCGTCCGTCCCGCTCCGGCGCAGGTGCACCACCACGGCGACCAGCACGGGCACCAGGACCACCAGCACGGTCTGGCTGTACGGCTTGTAGGCGTCGATCAGGGCGAAGGCCGGCAGCACGCCGAAGGCCAGTGCGCGGACCGGGCTGAGCAGCATGCGCCACGAGAGGTAGACCAGCGGGCCGAACGCTGCGGCGCCGAAGATCTGCAGGTCCTTGAAGGCGTACGCGGTGTTGCCGCCGCGGAACAGCTCCGCGTAGAAGCCCAGGGTGTAGAGCGGCGCCGGCGGGTAGACCGGCGAGCCCGAGGGCTGACCGTTCACCACCGCGTGGGCCCACTCGACGATGCGCTGGCTGTCGCCGTTCATGCCGAACATCGGCCAGGGCGTGCCGAGCAGCGCGATGACCGCGCCGGCCGCCACGAAGCCGCTGGCGAGACCGGCGATGGCGGCCGAGGAGAAACGGGACGCCAGGCCGAAGTGCCGGCCCGAGCGGAAGCGCATCGCGAGCACGACCGCGCCGAGCAGGAGGAAGCCGATGACCGCGAACCGCAGCTGCACCGCGGCGAGACCGCTCACCTGGGCGATCCGGTTCAGCGGGTCCATCTGGAAGCCGCGCGCC
Organism: Kitasatospora sp. NPDC041917; assembly: GCF_055589745.1. NCBI lineage: Bacteria > Bacillati > Actinomycetota > Actinomycetes > Kitasatosporales > Streptomycetaceae > Kitasatospora > Kitasatospora sp. NPDC041917. The sequence goes on from NZ_JBVJBI010000010.1 coordinate 205,736, forward strand.
ATCAGCGGGAGCACCAGGGCGGCCAGGAAGGAGACCACGGCCTCGCCCGCGAGCAGTGCCGGAGCCGACGTCCGGAGCCGGGCCACGGAGCGGCCCGCGGATCCCCGGATCAGCGAACGTCCTCCGATCGGCGGGATCCTGGAGGCCTCTTGGGCACTGACTGTCACTGGCACGGTCCTCAGCTCGTGGTCGCTCGCTCGGCCCGCCCGGCCCTTCGGCGTCGGCCGGTGACGGAGAACGTACTGCTTCCGGGTGCGCGGCGGCAGCCCCGGGCATCATAGGTCCTCCGTCTGAGGAAGGCCCCATCGGGAAGAACGGCCGACCACCGTGGGATCACCCGACCGGGTGGGCCTCAGGCGAAGCCGAGGAGGATCATCAGGGTCCAGAACACGCACCCCAGGTAGCCGATGACCAGGCCGAGGACGGCCGCCCAGTCGCCGTCCATGTTGCGGCGGCGGATCTCCGAGCGGGCGATGTGGCCGGTGATCACGGCGGGCGCGGAGAGGCCGACCAGACTGGCCACCAGGGAGACCACGGCGAGCACGTTGGTGGGGCGGGCCTGCACCGGCGGCGGGACGGCCATGAAGGTGGCCGGAACCGGCGTGGCGGCGGCGGCCGGCGGCGCCGTCATCGGCCCGGAGGGCAGGTCGGCCACCAGCACGGCCAGCTGACCGTAGGTCTGCGCCGCGGCCACGGCCTCGTGGCGCTGCTCGTACTCCTGGACGGAGAGCCGCCCCTCGGCGAACGCGGCCTTGAGCACGTCGAGCGTCCGGTCCCGGTCCGCGTGGCCCGCCCGCATCGCCGCCTGCGACGACACCGCGGGCGCGGGCACCGGCTGCCAGCCCCCCGCCGACCGCTTGCCGGGCGGATAGCCGGAACCGGGCTCGCCCCATGGTTGTACGGACATCCGCCACCTCCCGGTAGCGCGGCACCCCCGCGCACGTCACTGCTTCCTCATAGTGCAGGACGAACGGCCGAACTGAGTAGTTGCCAAATCGGCCCAGTAGCCGCCGAGAAGAGGATATTGGTCGGCGTGCCTCACCCGTTCGGCGGATGTGCTCAGGGGATGCTCAACTCGGGCGACAGCCTGTTCGAGCAGTGACAGGCTGAGCCCCGAGGGCTTCCACCAGCACGATGCCCACCACTCCACCACCACGAGCAGAGAAGGCCGCCATGCAGGCGTCAGCGCCGCCGTCCTCCGACCTCCCCGGGCCGGGAACCCCGTCCGCCGTCAGCATCCAGGGGCTCTGGAAGCACTTCGGCACCCAGGCCGCGGTGGCCGGGCTGAGTCTGGAGCTGCCGGCCGGGGCGTTCATCGGCCTGGTCGGGCCGAACGGTGCCGGCAAGACCACCACGCTGTCGATGGTCACCGGGCTGCTCCGGCCCGACCAGGGCACCGTCCTGGTGCACGGCACCGACGTGTGGGCGGACCCGGTCACGGTCAAGGCGCGGATCGGCATCCTGCCCGAGGGCCTGCGGATGTTCGAGCGGCTCAGCGGGCGCGAGCTGCTCCAGTACACCGGGCGGCTGCGCGGCCTGCCCGGCGCCGAGGTGGACCGGCGGGCCGAGGAGCTGCTGGCCGTCCTGGACCTCGGCCGCGACTGCGACAAGCTGGTCGCCGACTACTCCACCGGCATGCGCAAGAAGATCGGCCTGGCCGCGGCGCTGCTGCACAACCCGGACGTGCTGTTCCTGGACGAGCCCTTCGAGGGCGTCGACCCGGTCTCCGCCCAGACCATCCGCGGCGTGCTCAAGCGGTACGCGGCGGCCGGCTCCACGGTGGTCTTCTCCAGCCACGTGATGGAGCTGGTCGAACAGCTCTGCGACTGGGTCGCCGTGGTCAACGCCGGCCAGGTGATCGCCCAGGGACCGCTGGACACCGTACGGGGCGGGCGCAGCCTGCACGAGGCCTTCCTGGACCTGATCGGCGTGCGCGAGGACGACGGGCAGGCGCTCGGCTGGCTCGGCGGCGGGCAGCCCGGGGGTGCCCTGTGACCGAGCGGAGCGAGGCCACGCGCACGGCCTCGGTGCCCGACGGGCGGACGGTGGTGCGCGCCCTGGTCGCGCTCAAGCTGCGGCTGCTGCGCAACGGGCTGCGGCGCAGCCCCGGCCGGACCACCGTCTACGTGATCGGCGGCGTCGTGGGCCTGGCCCTCGCGGCCGGCGTCGCCGTCGCCATGAGCGCGCTGAACGGGCGCTACGCGGGCTCCGGGGACGCCGGGGTGATGCTGCTCGGCGTGCTGGCCCTGGGCTGGGCCGCCCTGCCGCTGTTCCTCTTCTCCAGCGACGAGAGCGCCGACCCGACCCGGCTGACCATGCTGCCGCTGCGGCCCGGCCCGCTGCTGCGCGGCTCGCTGCTGGCCGCGCTGATCGGACCGGGGCCGCTGATCAGCCTGGTGCTGGTGACCGGCGCGGTGCTGGCCGGCGCGGCCGGCGGCGCCTCGGCCGCGGTCGCGGTGCCCGCCGTACCGCTCGCGGTGCTCTGCCTGGTCACGCTCTCCCGGGCGGTCGCGGCGGGCAACGCCCGGATGCTCTCCAGCCGGCGCGGCAAGGACTTCGCGATCTTCGGCGGGCTGGCCTTCGCGCTGCTGGTGCAGGTCGCCAACGTCGGCTCGCAGAGCATCCTCGGCCGTCGGGGCGGACCGATCGACCTCACCCCGCTGAAGCCGATCGCCTCGGTACTGCGCTGGATCCCGCCGATCAGCGCGGCGGACGCGCCGCGCACCGCCGGCGAGGGCCGGTACGGGCTCGCGCTGCTCCAGCTCGCCGCGGCCGCCGCGCTGCTGGCACTGCTGCTGCGCTGGTGGCGGCGGAGCCTGCAGGAGCTGATGGTCACCGCCGACTCCTCCACCCTGGAGGTGGCCCGGGGGGTGCAGAACTCGCGCGGCTGGCGCTTCCTGCCCCAGGGCCGGACCGGCGCGGTGATGCAGCGCCACCTGCGCTACGCCTGGCGCGAGCCGCGGGCCAAGGCCGCGCTGTTCACCAGCATCGGGATGACGCTGGTGATCTGCGTGCTGTCGATGGTCCAGGGCTGGGCGAGCGTCTACCTGCTGGCGATGACCGGGGTGTTCCTCGGACTGCAGATGCTCAACCTGTTCGGCATGGACGGCTCGGCGTTCTGGATGGTCGCCGCCACCCTGCGCACCCCGGCCGACGCCCGGTCCGAGCTGCGCGGCCGGGCGTACGCGGTGCTGTCGTACGCCGTCCCGGTGACGGTGGTGCTGGGGCTGGTGCTGGCGGCCGTCACCGGCCGGTGGGGCGAGCTGCCGTCCGCGCTCGGCCTGGCGCTGACCCTCCTCGGCTGCGGGATCGCGCTGGGCTCGATGTTCAGCGTGCTGGCGCCCTACACCATGCCGGCCGACAGCAACCCGATGCGCAACGCCGCCCCCGGACAGGGCGGGCTGATCCTGCTCAACCAGTTCGGCTCGATGCTCGGCGTCACGGTGCTGGCACTGCCGGTCGGCGGCTACCTCGCCTGGGCGCTGGTCTCGGACGGGCCGAGCTGGCCGGTGCTGCTGGTCGGCCCGCTGTACGGCGCCCTGGTCGCGACGCTGGGCGTGCGGATGGCCGCGGGCCGGCTGCTGGAGCGCACGCCGGAGATCCTGGCCAAGGCCATCGAGCGCTGAGCCGCGGGCCCCGCCGGCCCGAGCGCCGGACGGTCTTCGCCGCGGCTCCGGCATCATGGGCAGGAGGCCGGACCGTCGAGGAGAGCAGGGACACACCGTGGGCGAGCGAGCGCAGCAGGCCGGGACCGCCGGGCCGCTGCTGGAGCAGGCGGTGCGGTCGGTGCTGACGGCACCGGAGGACGCACTGGACCTCGCCCTGGACACCGGGGCCTCGCTGCTGGCCGCCTCGGCCGGGCAGTGGCCCGAGGTGAGCCGGGCGGTGCTCGGCCACGCGGACACCGCCGTCGGCCGCTGCTGGTCCGCCGGATGGCGGCCGGCCGACCTGGCCCGGGTGGTGCGCCGCGAGCTGCAGCCCGTCCACCTGGCCCTCGCGGTGGACCTGATCGCCGCCGAGGACCGCCGCCACCCCGCGGCCGGCCTGGACCGGCGCTGGCGGGAGCAGCTGCGCGAGCTGGAGGCCGAGGTGTGGTGGTCCGGCGACGAGGAGTACCTCGGCGCCTTCGCCCACCGGCACCGGCTGGACCGCTTCGCGCTCGCCACCGCCGTCCTGGAGCTGCTGCGCACCTGGGGCCGGCTGCCGCCGATCGCCCCGGTGGGGCCCGCCCCCGGGCAGGCCGTCCGGGGGCGGCACTCGGCGCCGGTGACCGGCGAGCCGCGGATGCTGGCGCGGATCCGGGCGCTGCTGGCCAAGGCCGAGTCCACCGAGTACCCGGAGGAGGCCGAGGCGCTGACCGCCAAGGCCCAGCAGCTGATGGCCCAGCACAGCATCGACGACGCGCTGCTGGCCGCGGCCGGCGCCGACCGCGACACCCCGGCGGCGCTGCGGATCGGGGTGGACAACCCGTACGAGGGTCCCAAGACGATGCTGCTGGACGCGGTCGCGGCGGCCAACCGGTGCCGGGTGGTGTGGGCGAAGGAGTTCGGCTTCTGCACCGTGGTCGGCTTCGACGGCGACCTGGACGGCGTCGAGCTGCTCTACACCTCGCTGCTGGTGCAGGCCACCCACGCGCTCAACAAGGCCGGCTCCCGCAAGGACTCGCGCAGCAAGGCGTTCCGGCAGTCCTTCCTGGTCGCGTACGCGGCGCGGATCCGCGAGCGGCTGACCGCCGCGACCGAGCGCGCCACCAGCGCCGCCGCGGCCGGCCGGCACCTGCGCGAGGACGGCACCGAGGAGCAGCTGCTGCCGGACGAGCGGCTGCTGCCCGCGCTCGCCGCCCGCTCCGAGGCGGTGGACGAGCAGGTCGACCGGCTGTTCCCGAAGCTGGTCTCGCAGCGGGTGCGGGTCAGCGACGGCGTGGGCTGGGCGGCCGGACGCGCCGCCGCCGACCGGGCCGCGCTGCACGGACGCGCCGGTGCGATCCGCCGGTAGGGCCCGTCCCGCCGATCATTCCCCGGGGACCTGATAGAACGTAGTCCGCCACGAACGAAGGGGGACGCGACGTGACGGATCCGGCGGCGGAGTCGGGGTACCGGGACCGGGTGCGCGGAGCGCTGCTCGGCGGAGCGATCGGCGATGCGCTGGGCTGGCCGGTGGAGTTCCAGCAACTCCACCAGATCCAGGACCGGTTCGGGCCGCAGGGCGTGACCACGCTGCCGGCCGGGCCCGGGCCGGTCGAGGTCACCGACGACACCCAGATGACGCTGTTCACCGCCGAGGGTCTGATCCGCGGCTTCGTCCGCGGCTGGACGGGCGGCGGCGGCTCGGTGCCGGAGGCCGTCCACGGCGCCTACCGGCGCTGGCTGCGGACCCAGTACCAGGGTGCGCCGGACACCGAGCCGCAGCCCCGCCCGTACGACGGCTGGCTGCTGAGCCGGCCCTTCCTGTACGCGCGGCGGGCGCCCGGCAACGCCTGCCTGAGCGGGGTGGCCGAGCATCCGGTGTTCGAGGCGCCGTCCGCGATCGGGCTGCTGGGGCCGATCAACCCGGGTTCCAAGGGCTGCGGCACGGTGATGCGCTCGGCGCCGTTCGGGCTGGCCCGGCTCGGGGTCGAGCAGTCCTTCGGGCTGGCGGTGCAGTGCGCCCAGCTCACCCATGGACACCCGACCGGCTACCTCGCGGCCGGCGCCTTCGCGGCCCTGGTCGAGCGGCTCGCGGACGGCACCGAGCCCTGGGCGGCGGTCGGCGAGACGGTGGAGCAGATCCGCGAGCTGCCGAGTTCCAAGGAGACCGTCCAGGCGCTGGCCCGGGCGGTGCGGCTGGCCCAGGAGGCCGAGCCGGCCGCGGAGACGGTGGAGCGGGTCGGGCTCGGCTGGACCGCCGAGGAGTGCCTGGCCATCGCGGTGTACTCGCTGCTGGCGGCCACCCTGGACCCCGACCCGGTGCGCACCGCGCTGCTGCTGTCGGTGAACCACTCGGGGGACAGCGACTCGACCGGCGCGGTCTGCGGCAACCTGGTCGGGGCCGCGTACGGCGCCGCGGCGCTGCCCCCCGAGTGGGCCGGGGCGGTCGAGGGGCGGGCCGAGCTGCGGCAGGTCGCGGACGACCTGCTGGTGCTGTTCGGCAGCCGCGACCCGCTGCACCCCGGGCTCGGCGGGCGCTACCCCGCCTGGTGACCACCCGGCCCGGTGACTACCCCGCCTGCGGGTCGGTGACCTGGCCGAGGAACAGCGGCGCGCCGCCCCGGCTGTCCCGGATCAGGAACAGGAACGGCCGGTCGACGTACACCTGGACCGGCCGTTCGGCGTTCGGCGCCGCCATCACCTCCATCCCGACACCGCTGCCGGCCGCCGCGACCGTGCCGTCCTCGCCGACCTCGATCGTGGCCTTCTGCACCACCGTGCCGACGGCCAGCGGGTCCTTGGCGATGCCGCCGAAGTCGGCCGCGTCGAAGGCCGCCCGCACGCCGAGCGAGCGCAGCGCGGGGGTGAGCTCCTTCGAGGTGCCGAAGTGGAAGCGCGGCAGCCGGAGGTCGACCGGCCGCTCGGCGAGGGCCCCGAGGACGCGGTCGAGCTGGGGCTGGTCCAGGCCCTTGGCGAACGCGGCGAAGCCGCCCTGCGGGGGGACGATCAGGTCCATCACCAGCCCGCCCTCCGCGTAGGGCAGTTCGACGGCCTGCCAGGGCTCGCCGACGATCCCGCCGGAGCCGTCGGCGTACTTGAACTCCCCGGTCTGCCCCATCGTGGGGACGGCCGGGGCGGAGCCGTCGAGCTTGTGGAACGGGCGGTCGGCGGTGTGCGAGGGCGTGAAGGCGGAGGCCCACTTCGCCTTGAGGTACAGCGCGTCGGTGAGCACCAGCCGGGTGCTCGACGTGATCCCGTTCGAGCCGAACAGGTCCTTGATCCGGCCGTCGGTGGCCTTCTCCACCGCCGCGTTGACGGTCTTGCGGGCGCCGTCCGGGTCCTTGGCGAAGTCGGCCTGGTGGACCCCGGCGTCGAAGGCGGCGGCGAGGGTGGCGAGGTAGTCCGGCTCGACGGCCAGGCCCTGCTGGGTCCAGACGTCGTCGCTGCGGCGCAGGGTCAGCTGGTCGGTGGCCGGGACCGGCCGGTTCAGCGCGCCGGTGGCGAGCGCGTACTGCCGCGGGTCGAGCCCGGTGTGCAGGGCCTCGGCCAGTTCCCCGGCGGTGGCGCCGCGGGCTCCGGGCAGCAGCATGGCGAGCAGGGTGGCCAGGCCGGACGGGGAGACCACGAGGTTGCTCCCGGCGGCGTCCGGCTCGCTGGTCAGGGCGTGCAGGAGGTCCAGGCCGAAGGCGTCGGTGGCGGTCGCGGTGGCGGCCACCTGGGCCGGGTCGACGGCCGGCCGGCTCACGGGCGCGGACGCCCGGAGCTCCACGGGCGCGGCGGCCCCGGTGCTGCCGCAGCCGGCGAGCAGCGGCGTGGCGAGCGCGGCCGCGAGGAGCAGCGCCGCCGGGCGGCGGAGGGTGCGACGGGTTGCGGTGCTGCGGTTCGTCATGGCCCTTCGACGCGCCGTCCCGCCCACCGGTTCCGCCCGGCCGGCGTGCCCCGGATCAGTCCCAGAGCGCTCCGAACTCCAGCAGTTCGTCCCGGTGCTCGATCCGCTCCACCCAGTCGGCCGGCCAGGCCGCCTCGCCGTGGTGGGCGCCGGCGAAGGCGCCGGTCAGGCAGGCCAGCGAGTCGGAGTCGCCGCTGGAGCAGGCGGCCCGGCGGACGGCCGCCACCGGGTCGTCGGGCAGCAGCAGGAAGCAGAGCAGGCCGGTGCCGAAGGCCTCCTCGGCGACCCAGCCCTCGCCGGTGGCCAGGCACGGGTCGGCCTCGACGTCGGGGGCGGCGAGCGCCGCGTCCAGCCGCTCGAGCACCTGGAGGCACTCTCCCTCCTTGCCCGCCGACGGGCAAGGAGGGGCCCATCAGCCGCGGGCGATGACGGCCTGCGGCGAGGAGCCGTACCAGCGGTCGGCGAGGTCGCCGAGCCAGAACGCGTCGTACCGCTCGCGGCTCGCCAGCGCGTACGCCCGCAGCACCGCAGGCAGTGCGGCGGGCGGGACGCCCTCGGCGAGCTTGCGCACGGCGTACGCGGTGAGGTCACTGGCGGCGAGCGCGGTCGGGTGGCCGTGGGTGAGCGCGGACTGCAGCTGGGCGGCGCCGGAGAGCTGCCGGGCGTCCAGGTCGCGGATCAGTCCGACCGGGGCGACCCGCATGTTGGCGCCGCAGCCCTTGGAGCCGACGTCGCTGGCCTGCTGCCAGCGGTACTCGTCGTGGCTGAGGCGCTGGCAGGCGCGCAGGCAGGTCATGCCGGGGGCACGGTTGTTCTGCGGGGAGCGCCACCAGTCGACGAACTCCTCGCGGACCGGCCGTTCCAGCCGCAGGGGCGTCAGGGTCCCGCGCGCCAGGGCGGTGCGCAGGCCGCGGGCGAGGGCGAGCGTCATCTGGGTGTCGTCGGTGACCAGCGCCTTCTTCGGCAGCGGGAGCCGCCGCCAGTCCGGATGGTCGGCGGCGATCCGCTCGATGTCCTGGAACTCGGTCGGCCGGCCCATCGCGTCGCCGATCGCCAGCCCCAGCAGTGCCCCCGTCGCCTTGCCCACGGCAGTTCCCCCCTCTTCCCGTCACACCTCGACCAACAGCTCCTTGAGCCCGCGGATCACGTAGCCCGGGTTCCACTCGGGCTCGCGGACCAACCGCAGGCCCGGGGCCCGGCGCAGCAGCGTGCCGTAGGACTCGGTGAGCTCCAGTCTGGCGAGTGGGGCGCCCAGACAGAAGTGGATTCCGGCGCCGAAGGTGATGTGCGGGTTGTCGGTGCGGCCGAGGTCGAGGCGGTCCGGGTCGGCGAAGCGCTCGGGGTCGCGGTTGGCGGAGCCGAAGAGCAGGGCGATCTCGGCGCCGCGCGGGATGGTGACGCCGCGGACCTCGATGTCCTCCAGCACCCAGCGCTCGAACATCTGCAGCGGGGTGTCCCAGCGCATCAGCTCCTCGATCGCGGTGGGCAGCAGTGCGTCCACCGAGCCGCGCAGCCGGGCGAGCTCCCCGGGGTTGCGGAACAGCGCCCACCAGCCGTTGCCGGTGGTGTTGACGGTCGCCTCGTGGCCGGCGTTGAGCAGCAGCACGCAGGTGGAGATCATCTCCTGCTCGCTGAGCGCGTCGGAGCCCTCCTGGGCCTGGATGAGCGCGCTGATCAGGTCCGTCCCGGGGTTGCCCCGGCGCTCGCGGATCAGGGTGCGCAGGTAGTCGGAGAAGTCGATGCTCGCGGTGACGGCCCGGCGGGCGGTCTCCTCGGTGGGGTTGAGCTCGAACATCCCGGTGATGTCGGCGGACCACGGCCGCAGCAGGTGGCGGTCGGCCTCCGGCACGCCGAGCATCTCGGCGATCACGGCGACCGGCAGCGGCTCGGCGACGGCGGAGATCAGGTCGCCGCCGCCGGCCGCGAGCAGCCGGTCGACCAGTTCGCCGGCCAGCCGCCGCACGGTGGGGCGCAGGCCCTCGACCATGCGCGGGGTGAAGGCCTTGGAGACCAGCCGGCGCAGCCGGGTGTGGTCGGGCGCCTCCAGGTCGAGCAGCCCGTGGTCGTTGAGGGTGTGGAAGGGCTCGTGCGCCGGGTCGGGCTCGGGGCGGCCGAACTCCTGGTGGCTGAAGCGGTGGGTGTAGGTGCGGCCGAGCCGCCGGTCGCGCAGCAGGGCGCTGACGTCCTCGTGGCGCGAGACGAGCCACTGGTTCGTGGGCTCGAAGTACGTCACCGGCGCGTGCTCGCGCAGTTCGGCGTACGCGTCGTACGGGTGGGCCACGAAGGCCGCCGACCAGGGGTCGAACTTCGCCGTCGTCGTCATCGGTCGATCACTCCAGGCCAGGAGGGGGGAAGCCGGAAAGATCATCGTACGCACGCGGTACGTCCGGGAACATGACCCTTCCGGCCCCCGCTCAGGCCCGTTCCAGGACAAGTCGGCGCACCAGCTTCGGCAGCGCCTGCGAGATCGGCTCCCGGATCACCTCGGCCGCGGCCTCGTCGTAGGGCGTCGGCTCGCCGTTCACGATGATCAGCTTCGCCCCGGTCCGCACCGCGTTGTACGGCAGCCCCGCCACCGGGAACACCTGGAGGCTGGTGCCGACCGCGATGAAGACGTCGCAGGCCCGGGCGACCGCGTCGGCCTGCCCGAGCACCTCCGGATCCAGGTTCTCGCCGAACATCACGATGCGCGGCTTGAGGATCCCCCCGCACTCCCGGCACGCCGGGTCCGGCTCGCCCGCCCCGACCCGGTCCAGCGCGTCCGCCATCGAACCGACCACCCGGCAGCGCAGGCACTGCGTCTCCCGCACGTTGCCGTGCAGTTCGAGCACCTTGCGGGCGGTCAGCCCGGACCTCTGGTGCAGCCCGTCGATGTTCTGGGTGAGCACCCGCAGCGGCAGCCCGGAGCGCTCCAGGTCGACCAGCGCCCGGTGCCCGGCGTTCGGCTCGGCGCCCAGCGCGCCCGTCTCCAGCCGCATCCGCCAGGCCCGCCGCCGGACCTCCGGGTCCTCCAGGTACGGCCCGATGGTGACCAGCTCCTGCGCCGACGGGTCCTTCTGCCACAGCCCCTGCGGGCCGCGGTAGTCGGGGATGCCGGAGTCCGTCGAGATGCCCGCGCCGGTGAGCACGGCGATCAGGGGGCGCTTCGCGTTCATACCCCGGACCGTACGGCTCGCGGCCCACGACCGGCCACCGAAAATCCGGGGGCGCCGGGCCCTGGGCCCGCTTCGGGCCAGGACGCGCGTTTCAGGCCAGGGCGGCGCGCGGCGCGGCGGCCGGGCGGGCCAGCGGGGCGAGCGCGAGCAGGTAGCAGGCGGCGGCGAGCGGGACGAGGGCCAGGTCGACGCCCGAGGCCAGGGTGCCGAGCAGCGCCAGCACCGGGCTCCACCAGCGCAGCGCCCGGGAGCGGCCCGCCGCGGCGGCGGTCAGCAGCGCCAGCAGGCCGACGTAGAAGAGCAGCGGGCCGACCTGGTAGACGACCGGCAGCACGCCCGGGACGTCCTGGACCCGGTCGAACAGCCGCGACTGCTCGGCCTTGTCCGCCGCCGCCAGCCCCACCACCAGGTCGATGCCGATCTGCGCCAGCGAGCAGAGCAACCCGGCGAAGGCCGTCCCCGGCGCCGCGCCGGCCGCGGTCCGCGCGGCCGTGCCGCGCGGGGCGAGCCGCCGGTGCAGGGCGAGGAGGACGGGGGCGAACAGCAGCAGCCCGGCGAGCATCGCGGTGTGCCCCGCCGTCCAGCCGGGGCCGGGCGCCCGGGAGCCCGGCACCAGGCGGATGCCGCCGTAGAGGGCCATCAGGGCGGGGGCGCCGACGACGGCGTACGGCGTGAGGCCGCTGAGGCGGGTGGGGCGGGTGGGGCGGGTGTTCCGGGCATCCAGGGCGGTGTTCATCCGATGGTCTCCAGCGGTGTGGTCCGTTCCGACACCTCAGAGCCTCCCGGCCGGGGCCCTCGTCCCGGATCACCCGCACCGGCGAACCGGCCGCCTCCCCCGCACGGGGGAGCCCGTCAGGACTCCCCCGCCACCACCGCCCCGGCCTCGTACGCGAACACCACCGCGTGCACCCGGTCCCGCAGCCCGAGCTTGCTCAGCACATTGCTGACGTGCGTCTTCACCGTGTGCTCGCTGACCACCAGCTCGGCCGCGATCTCGGCGTTGGACAGCCCGCGCGCGATCAGCCGCAGCGTCTCCCGCTCGCGCAGGGTCAGCTGCTCCAGCAGCCGCGACGGCGGTCGCACCGCCCGCTCCGGCGCCCCCGGCCGACGGGCCGCGAACTCGCCGATCAGCCGCCTGGTCACCGACGGCGCGAGCAGCGCCTCCCCCGAGGCGACCATCCGCACCCCGTGCGCCAGGTCGTCCCGCCGGACGTCCTTGAGCAGGAAGCCGCTGGCGCCCGCGTACAGCGCGTCGAAGACGTAGTCGTCGATGTCGAAGGTGGTCAGCATGATCACCTTGGTCGACGGGAACTCGGCGCACACCCGGCGGGCCGCCTCCAGCCCGTCCATCACCGGCATCCGGACGTCCAGCAGCAGCACGTCCGGGCCGTGCGCGCGCACCGCCTCGATCGCCTCGGCACCGTCGCACGCCTCGGCCACCACCTCGATGTCCGGCTGCGCGTCCAGGATCATCCCGAACCCGGCCCGCACCAGCTCCTGATCGTCCGCGACGACCACCCGGATCGGCGTCATTCGTCCACCCTCTCCACCACCCCGCCCGTGCCCAGCGGCAGCCGGGCCCTCACCAGGAAACCCCTGCCCTCCGGCCCCGGCCCGGCCTCGGCCCGCCCGCCGCAGGCCGCCGCCCGCTCCCGGATGCCGACCAGACCGCGGCCGCCGGACCAGCCGACCACCGCACGGCCGGCCGCGGCCGGCACCCCGCGTCCGTTGTCCGAGACCACCACCTCCAGCACCTCCCCGGCCCGCCGCACCCGGACCGCGACCCGGTCCGCCCCGGCGTGCTTGACCGTGTTGGTCAGCGCCTCCTGCACGATCCGGTACGCCGCCGTCTCCACGTCGGCCGGCAGCGGACCCTCCTGCCCCGGAAGTTCGAGATCCACCCGCAGCCCCGCCGCGCGCACCCGGTCGGCCACCCCGGCGAGTTCGGCCAGCCGGGGCCGCGGCGCCAGCTGCCGGCCCGCCTCCGGGTCCTTCAGCACCCCCAGCACGCGCCGCAGCTGGACCATCGCGTCCCGGCCCGCGTCGGCGATGGTGTCGAACGCGCGGACGGCCCGGTCCGGATCACTGCGCACCACCACCGGCCCGGCCTCGGCCTGGATCACCATCAGCGAGACGGCGTGGGCCAGGATGTCGTGCATCTCCCGGGCGATCCGGGCCCGCTCCTCCGCCACCGCCCGGGCCGCGTCGCTCGCCGCCCGTTCGCCGGCCTCCCGGGCCCGCTCCGCCTGCACCCGGGCCAGCTGCCGCTGGGCGCGCACCAGCGAGCCGAACACGAAGGTGCCGACGGAGGTGACCAGGCTGAACAGCGCGCCGTTCGGCGAGTGGGTGCCCAGCACGTTGCCGACCACCACCACCGCCAGCACGCTCCACCGCACCCGCTCCGAGGACCGCTCCGCCACCGTGTAGAGGGCGACCACCCCGGACAGCGGCACCTGGGGGTTGGCCGAGTGCGCCACCACCGAGATCACCAGCGACGGCGCCGTCGCCAGCGCCAGCACCGTCAGCGGCCTCAGGCGCCGCCAGGGCAGCGGCAGCGCGGTCGCCACCGCGAGCAGGTGGATCCACCACGGGCGCACCGTGGTGTCCTGGGACACCGCCCAGAGCGCGACCCCGGCCGCCGCCACCGCCAGCAGCGAGTCCGGCAGGTACGGGCCGAACCCGTCCACCCGGCCGCGCAGGCGCACCGCACGCTCCACCCCGGTCCCTCCCCCGTAGCCGGGGACGCCGCCCCCGCGGAGGAGATCATGCCCTACCGGCAGCGCCTGCGGAACGCCCAGGTCAGACACCGCTGACCGTCACACCGCCGGTCTCCGCCCGGGCGCTGATGCTGCGCGCCGCGCCCGGCTGCGAGGGGATGCCCAGGTCCACCGCGCCGGCCGAGGCCCGGGCGTCCACCGCGTACGCCTCCCCGGCCGGCACCCGCAGCCGCACCCCGCCGTTGGTGGTGCTCGCCTCGACCTTCGACGGCGCCGCGGCGAAGTCGGCCCGCACCCCGCCGTTCACCGTGACCAGCCGCACCCGCGGGGCCCGCAGCCCGTCGGCCTCGACCCCGCCGTTGGTCACCTCGGCGTCCACCTCGCCGGCCAGCCCGGACAGCTCGACGCCACCGTTGCCCTCCTTCACCCGCACCCTGGTCCCGGCGGGCACCTGCACGGTGTACCCGATCCCGCACGAGCCGCAGTCGTACGTCAGCCTCAGCACGCCGTCCGTCACCTCGTGGGTGCTCTTCGGCGTGTCCCCCCGGTAGTCCTGCTTCTCGACCACGTGCACGGCGTCACCGCCCCCGTGCACCACCACCCCGCCGTCGGCCCCCTCCACGACGAGCTCCCGGACCGGTCCCGCCACCCCGTAGCTCACCGTCCGGTGCTCCGCGTCGTCCCCGAACGGCAGACAGGCCGACATCCCGACCAGCACCCCCGCCGTGATCGCCACCACGCCCAGCACCCGCTTCATCCCCGGCTCCTTCGAAAGCCCGTCGACCGACACCGGGAACCCTCCCTCGGCGGCCGCCCCGACCGCCTCCCCCGCCGGAGCGGTTCCCGCCCCTCCCCCGTACGACGGAGCCGTCCGGCCCCGGGAATGCCGAAGGGCCCGGAGGCTTGATGCCTCCGGGCCCTTCCTTTGTAGCGGGGACAGGATTTGAACCTGCGACCTCTGGGTTATGAGCCCAGCGAGCTACCGAGCTGCTCCACCCCGCGTCGGTAAACATGACTCTACGCGACTTCGGCCGAATGACCTAATCGGCTTCCGTCCGCGCCCCGGGCGGCCCGGCCGGCCGCCCCCACCCCCCGGCAGCCCCTGACGGTCCCTGGCGGCCCCCGGGAACGCCGCAGGGCGGCCACCCCGTGGGGTGACCGCCCTGCGATCGGTGCTGCGCGACTCAGCCGGTGTACGGGCCGTAGTCGTAGTCGTCCAGCGGAACCGCCTGGCCGGAGCCGGCGCCGAAGGGCGACAGGTCGTAGTCGTCGTAGCCGACGGCCGAGTACATCGCGGCCTTGGCCTCCTCGGTCGGCTCGACCCGGATGTTGCGGTAACGGGGCAGGCCCGTACCGGCCGGGATGAGCTTACCGAGGATGACGTTCTCCTTGAGGCCCAGCAGCGGGTCCGACTTGGCGTGGATCGCCGCGTCGGTGAGGACCCGGGTCGTCTCCTGGAAGGAGGCGGCCGACAGCCAGGACTCGGTGGCCAGCGAGGCCTTGGTGATACCCATCAGCTGCGGACGGCCGGAGGCGGGGTGACCGCCCTCGGCGACGACGCGGCGGTTCTCCTGCTCGAAGCGGCCGCGCTCGACCAGCTCGCCGGGCAGCAGCTCGGCGTCGCCCGACTCGATGATCGTCACGCGGCGGAGCATCTGCCGGATGATGATCTCGATGTGCTTGTCGTGGATCGACACACCCTGCGAGTTGTAGACCTTCTGGACCTCGGCGACCAGGTGGACCTGGACGGCACGCTGGCCCATGATGCGCAGGACGTCGTGCGGGTTGGTGGCACCCATGGTCAGCTTCTGGCCGACCTCGACCGCCTCGCCCTCGCTGACGAGCAGCTTCACACGCTTCGAGACCGGGTAGGCGATCTCGTCGGTGCCGTCGTCCGGCGTGATGACCAGCTTGCGGGTCTTCTCGGTGTCCTCGATCCGGACCCGGCCGGCGGCCTCCGAGATCGGAGCCACACCCTTCGGGGTACGGGCCTCGAAGAGCTCGACGACACGCGGCAGACCCTGGGTGATGTCGTCACCGGCCACACCACCGGTGTGGAAGGTACGCATGGTCAGCTGGGTACCGGGCTCACCGATGGACTGGGCGGCGATGATGCCGACCGCCTCACCGATGTCGACCAGCTTGCCGGTGGCCAGCGAGCGCCCGTAGCACATGGCGCAGGTGCCGACGGCCGACTCACAGGTCAGGATCGAGCGGGTCTTGACCTCGCCGATGCCGTGGCGGATCAGCTCGTCGATCAGGACGTCGCCGAGGTCGGTGTTGGCGGTGGCAAGGAGCTTGCCGTCCACCGTGATGTCCTCGGCGAGCATGCGGGCGTAGACGCTGGTCTCGACGTCGTCGGCCTTGCGCAGCACGCCGTCCGCACCCACGGAGCCGATCGCCAGCTTCAGGCCGCGCTCGGTGCCGCAGTCCTCCTCGCGAATGATGACGTCCTGGGAGACGTCGACCAGACGACGGGTGAGGTAACCGGAGTCGGCGGTACGGAGGGCGGTGTCGGCCAGACCCTTACGGGCACCGTGGGTGGAGATGAAGTACTCCAGCACGGACAGACCTTCACGGAACGACGCCTTGATGGGTCGCGGGATGGTCTCGTTCTTGGCGTTCGACACCAGACCACGCATACCGGCGATCTGGCGCATCTGCATCATGTTTCCACGAGCACCCGAGTCGACCATCATGAAGATGGGGTTCGTCTTCGGGAAGTTCTCGTTCATGGCCTCGGCGACCTCGTTGGTCGCCTGGGTCCAGATGCCGATGAGCTCCTGCTTGCGCTCGTCGTTGGTGATCAGGCCGCGCTCGTACTGACGCTGGACCTTCTCCGCCTTCGCCTCGTAGCCCTCAAGGATCTGGGGCTTGTTCGGCGGGACGACGACGTCGGAGATCGAGACGGTGACACCCGAGCGGGTCGACCAGTGGAAGCCGGACGCCTTCAGGTTGTCCAGGGTCGCCGCGACGACGACCTTGGGGTAGCGCTCCGCCAGGTCGTTGACGATCGCGGAGAGCTGCTTCTTGCCCACCTCGTAGTCGACGAACGGGTAGTCCTCGGGCAGCAGCTCGTTGAAGAGCGCGCGACCCAGGGTGGTGGTCAGGCGGAAGGGCTCGCCGTCGAACCAGCTCGACTGGCCGTCCTCGTCCACCGGGGCGGTCCAGCCGCGCGGCGGGACGGTGCCGGCCGGCAGGCGCAGCTCGATCGGGGCCTGGACGTCCAGGTCGCGGGCGTCGAAGGCCATGATCGCCTCGGCGGTCGACGAGAAGGTGCGGCCGGCGCCCTTCACGTTGTCGCGGTCCGAGGTCAGGAAGAACAGACCGAGCACCATGTCCTGGGTCGGCATGGTGACGGGGCGACCGTCGGCCGGCTTCAGGATGTTGTTCGAGGACAGCATCAGGATGCGGGCCTCGGCCTGCGCCTCCGCGGAGAGCGGCAGGTGGACGGCCATCTGGTCACCGTCGAAGTCCGCGTTGAACGCGGTGCAGACGAGCGGGTGGATCTGGATGGCCTTGCCCTCGACCAGCTGCGGCTCGAAGGCCTGGATGCCGAGGCGGTGCAGGGTGGGCGCACGGTTCAGCAGCACCGGGTGCTCGGCGATGACCTCTTCGAGCACGTCCCACACGACCGGACGGGCACGCTCGACCATGCGCTTGGCCGACTTGATGTTCTGCGCGTGGTTCAGGTCGACCAGGCGCTTCATCACGAACGGCTTGAAGAGCTCCAGCGCCATGGCCTTCGGCAGACCGCACTGGTGCAGCTTGAGCTGCGGGCCGACGACGATGACCGAACGGGCCGAGTAGTCGACTCGCTTGCCGAGCAGGTTCTGACGGAAACGACCCTGCTTGCCCTTCAGCATGTCGCTGAGGGACTTCAGCGGGCGGTTGCCGGGGCCCGTGACCGGGCGACCACGACGGCCGTTGTCGAACAGCGCGTCGACGGCCTCCTGGAGCATGCGCTTCTCGTTGTTCACGATGATCTCGGGGGCACCGAGGTCGAGAAGGCGCTTCAGGCGGTTGTTGCGGTTGATCACGCGGCGGTACAGGTCGTTCAGGTCGGAGGTCGCGAAGCGGCCACCGTCCAGCTGCACCATCGGACGCAGGTCCGGCGGGATGACCGGGACGCAGTCCAGCACCATGCCGTTGGGCTTGTTGGTGGTCTGCAGGAACGCGGAGACGACCTTGAGGCGCTTGAGCGCACGGGTCTTCTTCTGGCCCTTGCCGGTGCGGATGATCTCGCGCAGGCGCTCGGACTCCTCCGCCAGGTCGAAGGTCTCCAGGCGGTCCTTGAGGGCCGCCGCGCCCATCGAGCCGGAGAAGTAGGTGCCGAAGCGGTCGCGCAGCTCGCGGTAGAGCAGCTCGTCGCCCTCGAGGTCCTGGACCTTGAGGTTCTTGAAGCGGGCCCACACCTCGTCGAGGCGGTCGAGCTCGCGCTGCGCGCGGTCGCGCAGCTGCTTCATCTCGCGCTCGGCGCCCTCGCGCACCTTGCGGCGCACGTCGGCCTTGGCGCCCTCGGCCTCCAGCTCGGCCAGGTCGGTCTCGGCCTTCTTGGCACGGGCCTCGAGGTCCGAGTCGCGGCGGTTCTCGATCTGCTGGCGCTCGACCGAGACGTGCGCCTCCAGGGACGGCAGGTCGCGCTGGCGGCGCTCGTCGTCCACCCAGGTGATCATGTAGGCGGCGAAGTAGATGACCTTCTCGAGGTCCTTCGGCGCCAGGTCCAGCAGGTAGCCCAGGCGGGACGGCACGCCCTTGAAGTACCAGATGTGGGTGACCGGGGCGGCCAGCTCGATGTGGCCCATCCGCTCGCGGCGCACCTTGGCGCGGGTCACCTCGACACCGCAGCGCTCGCAGATGATGCCCTTGAAGCGGACGCGCTTGTACTTACCGCAGTAGCACTCCCAGTCCCGGGTGGGGCCGAAGATCTTCTCGCAGAAGAGCCCGTCCTTTTCCGGCTTCAGGGTGCGGTAGTTGATGGTCTCCGGCTTCTTGACCTCGCCGTGCGACCACTGGCGGATGTCGTCGGCGGTGGCCAGGCCGATGCGGAGCTCGTCGAAGAAGTTGACGTCAAGCACTGGTCGTCAAGCCCTCTTTCGTAAGTCGAGAGTCGTTCATGTGGTCTGAGGGGGGCCTGGGGGCGGGCCGGCCGCTGCTGCGGCCGGCCCGGCCTCCGTCAGACCTCTTCGACGCTGCTCGGCTCGCGCCGGGACAGGTCGATGCCGAGCTCCTCGGCGGCGCGGAACACGTCCTCGTCGGAGTCCCGCATCTCGATGGACTGGCCGTCCGAGGACAGCACCTCCACGTTGAGGCAGAGCGACTGCATTTCCTTGATGAGGACCTTGAAGGACTCGGGAATGCCGGGCTCGGGGATGTTCTCGCCCTTGACGATGGCCTCGTAGACCTTGACTCGGCCGAGGACGTCGTCGGACTTGATGGTGAGGAGCTCCTGGAGCGCGTAGGCCGCGCCGTACGCCTCGAGGGCCCACACCTCCATCTCACCGAAGCGCTGACCACCGAACTGCGCCTTACCACCGAGCGGCTGCTGGGTGATCATCGAGTACGGACCGGTCGAACGGGCGTGCAGCTTGTCGTCGACCAGGTGGTGCAGCTTGAGGATGTACATGTAGCCGACCGAGACCGGCATCGGGAACGGCTCGCCGGAGCGGCCGTCGAACAGTCGGGCCTTGCCGGTGGAGTTCACCAGGCGCTCACCGTCACGGGTGAGGGTGGTGTTGTCCAGCAGGCCGGTGATCTCGTCCTCGCGGGCGCCGTCGAAGACCGGGGTGGCGAGGTTGGTGCCGCCCTCGACGGTGTCGGCGCCGATCGCCTGCAGGCGCTGGGCCCACTCGTCGGCCAGCCCGGAGACGTCCCAGCCCTGCTTGGCGAGCCACCCGAGGTGGATCTCCAGGACCTGTCCCGGGTTCATTCGGGACGGGACACCCAGCGGGTTGAGGATGATGTCGACCGGGGTGCCGTCCTCCAGGAACGGCATGTCCTCGACCGGCAGGATCTTCGAGATGACGCCCTTGTTGCCGTGACGGCCGGCGAGCTTGTCACCGTTGGTGATCTTGCGCTTCTGGGCCACGTAGACGCGGACCAGCTGGTTGACGCCCGGGGGCAGCTCGTCGCCCTCTTCGCGGTCGAAGACGCGGACGCCGATGACCTTGCCGGACTCACCGTGCGGGACCTTCAGCGAGGTGTCGCGGACCTCACGGGCCTTCTCACCGAAGATCGCGCGGAGCAGGCGCTCCTCCGGGGTCAGCTCGGTCTCGCCCTTGGGCGTGACCTTGCCGACCAGGATGTCGCCGGTGACGACGTCGGCGCCGATGCGGATGATGCCGCGCTCGTCGAGGTCCGCGAGGACCTCCTCGGAGACGTTCGGGATGTCCCGGGTGATCTCCTCGGGGCCGAGCTTGGTGTCACGGGCGTCGACCTCGTGCTCCTCGATGTGGATCGAGGAGAGGACGTCGTCCTGCACGAGGCGCTGCGACAGGATGATCGCGTCCTCGTAGTTGTGACCCTCCCACGACATGAACGCCACGAGCAGGTTCTTGCCGAGGGCCATCTCGCCCTCGTCGGTGCACGGGCCGTCGGCCAGCACCTGGTTGACCTCGACCCGGGCGCCCTCGTCCACGAGCACCTTCTGGTTGAAGGCGGTGCCCTGGTTCGAGCGGGTGAACTTGGCGGCGCGGTACGTGGTGTACGTGCCGTCGTCGTTGGCCACGGTGACGTAGTCGGCCGAGACCTCCTGGACGACACCGGCCTTCTCGGCGGTGATGACGTCCGCGGCGTCGACGGCGCAGCGGTACTCCATGCCGGTACCGACCAGCGGAGCCTCGCTCTTCAGCAGCGGCACCGCCTGGCGCATCATGTTCGAGCCCATGAGCGCGCGGTTGGCGTCGTCGTGCTCGAGGAACGGGATCATGGCGGTCGCGACCGACACCATCTGGCGCGGCGAGACGTCCATGTAGTCGATCTCGGTGCCCGGGATGTAGTCGATCTCGCCGCCACGGCGGCGGACCAGGACGCGCGGCTCGGCGAAGTGCAGGTCCGCGGTCAGCGGCGCGTTCGCCTGGGCGATGACGTAGCGGTCCTCCTCGTCGGCGGTCAGGTAGTCGACCTGCTCCGTGACGACACCCTCGATGACCTTGCGGTACGGGGTCTCGATGAAGCCGAACGCGTTGACCCGGCCGTACGAGGCGAGCGAGCCGATCAGACCGATGTTCGGGCCTTCGGGGGTCTCGATCGGACACATGCGGCCGTAGTGCGAGGGGTGCACGTCACGGACCTCGAAGCCGGCCCGCTCACGGGACAGACCACCGGGGCCCAGCGCGGACAGACGACGCTTGTGGGTCAGGCCCGACAGCGGGTTCGTCTGGTCCATGAACTGCGACAGCTGGCTGGTGCCGAAGAACTCCTTGATGGAGGCGACGACCGGCCGGATGTTGATCAGGGTCTGCGGCGTGATCGCCTCGACGTCCTGGGTGGTCATGCGCTCGCGCACGACGCGCTCCATACGGGCGAGACCCGTACGGACCTGGTTCTGGATGAGCTCGCCGACGTTGCGCAGGCGACGGTTGCCGAAGTGGTCGATGTCGTCGACCTCGACCACGATGTCGCGGCCTTCGTCGTCACGCCACTCGGTCTCGCCCGCGTGCAGCTTCACCAGGTACTTGATCGCACCGATGATGTCGGGCTCGGTGAGCACGCCGGAGTCCAGCGACTCGGCGTTGCCCAGCTTGCGGTTGACCTTGTAACGGCCGACCTTCGCGAGGTCGTAGCGCTTCGGGTTGAAGTACAGGTTCTCCAGAAGCGTCTGCGCGGCCTCGCGCGTGGGCGGCTCGCCCGGACGCAGCTTGCGGTAGATGTCCAGCAGCGCGTCGTCCTGGCCCTGGGTGTGGTCCTTCTCCAGGGTGGCGCGCATCGACTCGTACTCGCCGAACTCCTCGAGAATCATCTCGTTGGTCCAGCCGAGCGCCTTGAGCAGCACGGTGACGGACTGCTTGCGCTTGCGGTCGATGCGGACGCCGACCATGTCGCGCTTGTCGATCTCCATCTCCAGCCAGGCACCACGCGAGGGGATGACCTTGCAGGAGTAGATGTCCTTGTCGGACACCTTGTCCAGGGTGGAGTCGAAGTACACACCCGGGGAGCGGACGAGCTGCGACACGACGACACGCTCGGTGCCGTTGATCACGAACGTGCCCTTGTGGGTCATGAGCGGGAAGTCGCCCATGAAGACCGTCTGAGACTTGATCTCACCGGTCTCGTTGTTGGTGAACTCGGCCGTGACGAAGAGCGGGGCCGCGAACGTGAAGTCGCGGTCCTTGCACTCGTCAATGGAGTTCTTCGGCGGCTCGAAACGGTGGTCGCGGAAGGTCAGCGACATCGACCCGCTGAAGTCCTCGATCGGGGAGATCTCCTCGAAGATCTCCTCCAGACCGGACTTCGTGGGGACGTCCTGACCACTCTCCAGGGCCGCCTCGACCCGGGACTTCCAGGCCGCGTTGCCGAGCAGCCAGTCAAAGCTCTCGGTCTGCAGGGCCAGGAGGTTCGGGACCTCGAGGGGCTCCTTGATCTTCGCGAACGAGACGCGGAGCGGGGCGGTGGATGCGGCGGAATTGTTCGAGGCGTTGCGCGGCGCGGCCAAGAGGGGGGTCCTTCCGAGGGCTCGGAGCTCACTACGCGCGTACCAGCCGGGCCTGCTTGGGCTTGGTGCCGCCTCCCTCGCCACTGGCCTCCGCCGGGGTCGAAACCCCAGGTCAGAGCCGCTTTGCGGAGGCGGTGCCAGACCCCATCAGGGCAACGCAAACTCCGGGCGACGAGTCACGGAGAAGCTAACAGGCAGCGCAAAGGGACAGTGTAGCCAATGGCGACACTGCTGTCCAGCTCTGATTCGGAGACCGAATCGGAGACTCCTCCCGGTAGCCGGCGAGCGCGGGCGCCCACCGGGTACTGCTCTAACTCACGTGGAGTCATTTCCCGCCGGAGCCACTGGTTATGCATCCAGTGGCGAACCAACCGGGCGGACTCGCGCCTTGAGAATCGCGCGCCGCGCCAGGTTCGTCAAGGGCCCGCCGGCGGCGCGGGCCTCGACCTGTCTATCGACCCGGAGCCCCCCGGCGTTACAGAAGCCGTGGTGGCGCCGCCCTCGACGACGGTGATCACCATACCCCCCGGCACCGACGGTGCCGAGTGGGCCGTCGGCCACGCCGGCGGGCCGTACCGGCCGGTCGGGGGAACGGGACCGGGGGCGGCCCCGGCGGGGCCCGGGCCCGGCCCGGAAACGCGAAAAAGCCGGGCCGACCACCCGCAAGGGTGATCGGCCCGGCCCTACGCCCCCTCAGAGGGGGCGCGAGATCACTTGACGGTGACCTTGGCGCCGGCACCCTCAAGGGCAGCCTTGGCCTTCTCGGCAACGTCCTTGGCAACCTTCTCCAGGACCTTGGCACCAGCGGTGTCAACGAGGTCCTTGGCCTCCTTCAGGCCGAGGGAGGTCAGGGTGCGCACCTCCTTGATGACCTGGATCTTCTTGTCGCCAGCGCCCTCGAGGATGACGTCGAACTCGTCCTGCTCCTCAGCGGCCTCGGCGGCCGGGCCGGCAACGCCGGCGGCGGCAACGGCGACCGGGGCGGCGGCGGTGACGTCGAACTTCTCCTCGAAGGCCTTCACGAAGGCGGCCAGCTCGATGAGGGTGAGCTCCTCGAACTGCGCGAGCAGCTCGTCCTGGGACAGCTTCGCCATGATGGCGTCCTTCCACTAAATCGGCAGGTTGGTGCCGGATGTACGGGTGGGGCGGGCGTACGGGCCCGCAGCGAGGCGTGAGCCTGCCGAATTACTCGGCGGCGGCGTCCTCGGCGGCGGGAGCCGGCGTACCGGCACCGCCCTGCTCGACCTTGTCGCGCAGCGCGTCCACAGTGCGGACGAGCTTCGACGGCAGGGCCTGGAAGAGCGCGGCAGCCTGGGACTGCTTGGCCTTCAGGGCACCCGCCAGCTTGGCGAGCAGCACCTCGCGGGACTCGAGGTCCGCGAGCTTCTTGATCTCATCGGCGGACAGCGCCTTACCGTCAAGGACACCGCCCTTGATGATGAGAGCGGGGTTCTCCTTGGCGAAGTCACGCAGAGCCTTCGCCGACTCCACCGGGTCACCGGTGACGAAGGCGACAGCCGTCGGACCGTTGAACAGGTCGTCGAGCTCCGTGATCCCGACCTCATTGGCCGCGATCTTGGTCAGCGTGTTCTTCACCACGGCGTACTCGGCGTTGTCGCCGAGCGAGCGACGCAGGGTCTTGACCTGCTTCACCGAGAGACCGCGGTACTCGGTCAGCAGCGCCGCGGAGGAGCCACGGAACTTGTCCGTGATCTCGGCGACGGCGGCAGCCTTGTCGGGCCTGGCCATAGGCTTACGCCTCCTTCCGTGATGTCGAATTCGGGCCGACCGCGAAAGTCGACCTAGGTCGCCGTGGACCGACCGGACGGAAGGAAAGCCCTTGCAGAAATGCAATGAGCCCCGGTGCGCAGGGGCACGGGGCTCGGAACGACCTCGACGGACCTCCACGCGAACGCGGGACCCGGAAGTCGAAGCTCCAGACGCACCTGCGCGGGCTGCCTGCGACGAAGCGCAGATCCTTCGGTCACCTGCTCCCTGACGGGCGCGGCGACAACCAGCGGTCTTTGGCTTCGGCCAGCGTAGCCGGAGCCCTCCGCGAGGTGCAAATCGCCCTCGGGCGGTGAGGGCCCGGGCCGTCCCGGAGCATCCCGGGCGCCCGCTCAGCGGGCCAGCGGGGAGACCGTCCGGACGCCGGTGTCCGCGGTGTCCGTCTCGGCCGGCGCCTGCGCCGAGAGCAGCGCGCCGGCGAGGTCGGTGTAGAGCACCGAGTCGTCCGCCCGCCCACTGTCCCCGCTGCCGGTGCGCTGGAGCCGGACCAGCTGGTCCTTGTCGTTGAGCCAGAGGTCCAGGGTGAGGGAGATCGAGCCGCCGGGCGCGAGCGCGGCCCGCAGGCCGTCCCGGCGGGACCGGGTCAGCTGGGTCTGGGCGGCGGCGTACTTCTCGGCGGTGGTGGTGACCCGGTAGTGCTCGACGGTGGAGTCCTCGAACTTCTCCTCGCCGACGAAGACCGGGTCCGTCCCCTCGGCGTTGGCCGCGGTCAGCGCCTCGACCGGGTTCAGCAGGTCGATCAGCCCGGCGTACGGGATCTCCTTGTGGCCGTCCGCGTCCGGCGGGACGGTGAAGCGCTCCCAGTGGCGGCCGCCCTGCCGGGCCGCGGTGGCGGCGTCCCCGCCCTGGTAGGCGACGGTGTCCACGACGATCAGCTGCTCGGCCTCGGCCGGGGTGGAGCGCTTGATCTGGAGCGCGGTCTTGGGCTGCCAGAACAGCGGGCCGGACCCGGCGTCCGAACCGAGCCGGTAGCTGACCTTGGCCCGGCGGGCGGTCTGCATGGCCAGCTGGGCGGAGAGCAGCACCCCGTGCGGCGAGCGGTCGGTGGGCTTGGCCTGCGCGCTCGGGGAGGCGGTGGAGAGCGGGGCGCCGACCGGGCTCGGGCTGCCGGACATCACGACGGGCGCGCCGCCGTCCCCGCCGCATCCGCTCAGCCCGCTCGCCAGCAGGGCGACGGCGGCCACTGCCGCCAACCGCTGCCGTGCCGCCATCGCCCGTTCCCCTTTCGCCCGGCCCCGTCCTGCGGCGGCCCCGTCCCGGCCACCTTGCCACCCGTCCCCGGTCCGCCCGGTGGCGGCCCCCTCCGCCGGGCGGATCCACCGGGTCGGCCCAGCCGGGCCCGGGGCCGGGGAGGCGGGGACCGACTTCCGGCGCCCCGCCTCCCCGGCCGCGCGGATCAGCTGCCGGCCGCGGCCTTCTGGAGGTCGGCGAGGTCGATGAAGTCCGCCGGGGTGGAGGCGATCACCGGGGTGCCGTAGTCCGAGTAGCTGACGGTGACGTTCAGCGCGCCGGCCTTGGTGTCGGCCA
The DNA here is from genome assembly GCF_055589745.1 of Kitasatospora sp. NPDC041917. Lineage (NCBI taxonomy): Bacteria > Bacillati > Actinomycetota > Actinomycetes > Kitasatosporales > Streptomycetaceae > Kitasatospora > Kitasatospora sp. NPDC041917. Next base: position 231,091 of record NZ_JBVJBI010000010.1, read on the forward strand.
CCTCGCTCCGCTTGACCACGAGCTTGTCGGCGTCGACCCAGACGTCGATCTGGTCGGTGGTGATGCCGGCCGTGTCCAGGTTCTGCTTGATCTTGTCGACCTGCGCCTGGGTCATGCCCTGGCTGGTGGCCTTGAGCACGTCGGCCGCGCTGAGCACACCGGAGTAGTGGGTGGTGGCCTTGCCGTTCACCGTCTCCTGGCCGACCTCGGTGACCTTGCCGCTGGCGATCAGCGTCCGGACGCCCTGCACCGGGTCCGCGCTCTGCAGCTGGTCGGTCGTGCCACCGGACGCCTTGGCCATGTCGGCCTTGCTGTAGCGCACCCACTTCGGGCTGCCGCTCTCCAGCAGCTGCCCGCCCAGGCCCATGTACATGGCGTCCTTGGCGTACAGGTAGTGCACCTTCGGCCCGCCGGTCAGCGGCTCCAGGAGCTTGGCCATCGGGGAGCCCGACAGGTCCATCGTGAGGTCGGCCTCCAGGCCGTCGGCCCAGGACACCGCCCCCTGGCCCTTCATGACGACCTCGCCGACCTGGATCACCTCGTCGACCTTGGCCGACTTGGCCGCGCCGGTCTTCTGGGTGACCTGCTCCAGGAAGACCGCCGGGCTGACCTTCTCCGGCTTCGCGGCGGTGGTCGGGGCGGCGGCCGACGGGGTGGCCGAGGTGGCGGCCGTGGTCGGCGCGGCCGGGGCGGCGCTCTTGTCGTCGTTGTTGTTGCACGCGGTCGCGGTCAGCGCCAGGGCGGCGAGGACGACGGCGACGGCGGTCTTGCGGGTTCCAGCCATGATTCCCCCCTTGAGGACCCCCGGGCGCGTCGTGCGCCCGGGGTGGTAGCCGGTTGTTGCGGGTGGGCCCGGTGTCCGGTCCGGCCGGATCAGCCGAGCAGCTTGAGCAGGTCGGCCTCGTTGCCGAGGTCGCCGGCGGCCGGCGCCGCGATCGCGGCGGCCTTGCCGAGGTTGGAGTACTTGATCGTGACGGCCTGCTTCTCGCCGTTGGTGTCGCCGTACTCCTTGTACTGGACGAGCTCCTGGTTGCCGTTCAGCCAGAAGTCGATGGTGAGGGTCTTGCCGTCCTCCTCCAGCGTCTTCTGGACGGCCGTGCGCTGGCCCGCCGAGAGCGCCGTCATCCCGGCCACCAGCGCGGCGGTGTCCTGCTCCGCCCGCAGGTGGGTGGTCTGGACGCCGTCCACGGCCTCCTGGCCGACCTTGGAGAGCTTGCCGCTCTGGGCCGCGACGGTGAGCAGGACGACCGGGTTCGTCATCTGGCCGACCGCCCGGAAGCTGTCACCCGTCGCGTCGGCGGGCATCTTGACCCAGTGCTTGCCGCCCAGGGCCGGCGCGACGTCGTCGCCGCCGCCGAGGTAGGCGTCCGTTCCGAGCACCCGGATCCGGAGCTTCTTGCCCTCGATGTCGCTGGCCAGGTCCACGGCCGCCTTGGCCGGGTCCTTCCAGTCCGCGTCGCCGGTGCCGGCGGGGTCGGTGGGATCGGCCGGGATCATGGTGACCTTGCCGTTGCCGGCCTTCTGCATCACCACGGCGGACGCGGCCAGCGCGGCCTTCGGGTCCGCGGCCAGGGCCGCCGCGAGCGGGTCGGCGCCCTTGGCGTCGGCGCTCTTGGTGTCACCGGGCTTGGCCTCACCGGTCTTGGTGCCGCCCTTGGCGTCGCCGCTCTTGGCGTCACTGCCGCAGGCGGTCGCGGCACCGAGCAGGACGGCCGTCGTCGCGACGGCCGAGGCGAGGCGCAGAGCGCGCATGGAGATACCCCCGTGAGATCCAGATCCCCATGGAAGAACCGATCGTCAGCTCTTCTCATGTTCTTTTCATGCGGACTCTAACGGATCGTCGATGTCCCCACGCACCGGATATCCGCCTCCCCGTCACCCGCCCGCGGCGGGCGTCGCGTCCGCCGCCCCGGGAGCAGAGACATCGGTCGTCGTCACCGTGGTTCCCGCGTCCCCCCGGACCGTCTCGCGCAGCCGCAGCAGCTGCATGCCGGGCCCGACCCAGATGTCGTAGCCGATCGCCGTCACCCCGTGCTGCCGGTACCAGTCCAATGTGGCGGCGCGCCGTCGCGGGCTCAACTCGTCGTCCTTGCCGAACAGTTCGGCCACCGGCGCGGAGCCCTGGTAGTGCGCCACCGTCACCCCGGCCAGTTGCTCGCCGCCGAGCGAGGTGAGCTTGACGCCCTGGGCGACCTCGTACGCCCGGCCGCCCGGGCTGGAGATCAGCGCCGTCGTCCAGCCGCCCGCGAAGCCCTCCGGGTCAGGGCCCGCCCCGGGGTCGACCGACTCGGCGGTGCTCCGCTCCGCGTGCCTGGCCGCGCCGTCCTGGTAGACGAGGTCGAGGGCACCGTCCTTCACGGTCAGCCGGCCGCTGCCGCGTTCGTCGGTGACGGTCAGTCGGGCCTCGTCCGAGGCGCCCCAGACCAGGGAGCCGCTCGCGGTGCGCCGGCCGCCCGGGCCCTCCCGCACCACGTCGATCCGGGCGCTGCCGGCGTCGTCCAGCGCCTGCGCGGCGGTGAGCACCACCTGCTTGGGCGGCACCGGCGCGGGGCCCCCGGGGGTGCCGGTGGTCGGAGCGGCCAGCAGGCTGCACCCGGTGGTGGTGGCGAGCAGCAGGGCCGCTGCGAGAACGGTGGGGCGAGGGGCGGGCGGCACGGCACACTCCGGCGGTCACAGGTGCTCCATGTGGTCTGACCGGCAGAGCGTACGACGGTTCGGCCCGCCGTTCCCATCCGCGGGTGCCCCGGTCCGGCAGCCCGCCCGGCCCTCCGGCCCGCACCGGCCCCGCACCCGGGAATGACGGCGGGCCCGCACCCCCGGTGAAGGGGGTGCGGGCCCGCCGTACGGACTGCTCTAGAGCGCTGAGGCTCAGACCGCGGCCGGGTCCTCCTCGACGAGGAGGTTGCGGGTGCGGTTCGGGTCCACCTGGATGCCGGGGCCCATGGTGGTCGAGATCGCGGTCTTCTTGATGTAGCGGCCCTTGGCGGCGGACGGCTTGGCGCGGAGCACCTCGTCCAGCGCGGCGGCGTAGTTCTCGACCAGCTGCTCGTCGGTGAAGGAGGCCTTACCGATGATGAAGTGCAGGTTCGAGTGCTTGTCGACGCGGAACTCGATCTTGCCGCCCTTGATCTCGTTGACCGCCTTGGCGACGTCCGGAGTCACGGTGCCGGTCTTCGGGTTCGGCATCAGGCCACGGGGGCCGAGCACGCGGCCGAGACGGCCGACCTTGCCCATGAGGTCCGGGGTGGCGACGACGGCGTCGAAGTCGAGGCGGCCCTTGGCGACCTCGTCGATGAGCTCGTCGGAACCGACGATGTCGGCACCCGCAGCACGCGCGGCCTCGGCACGCTCGCCGGTCGCGAAGACCAGGACCCGAGCGGTCTTACCGGTGCCGTGCGGGAGGATCACGGTGCTGCGGACCATCTGGTCGGCCTTGCGCGGGTCGACACCCAGACGCATGGCGACCTCGACGGTGCCGTCGAACTTGGTGGTGCTGGTCGCCTTGGCGAGGCGGACGGCCTCGAGGGGGGCGTAAAGGCGCTCGCGGTCGACCTGGGCGTCCGCGGCCTTCAGGGCCTTGCTGCGCTTCATAGCTGCTCCTGAATGGTGAATGGAGGTGTGGTGTCACGGGCCTGCGCGGGCCCTACCACAAGAACCGGCTGAATCAACTTTTCCCTGGCGGGAAGGGAGATTCTCAGCCCTCGACGGTGATGCCCATCGACCGGGCGGTGCCGGCGATGATCTTCTCCGCGGCGTCCAGGTCGTTGGCGTTCAGGTCGGGCATCTTGGTGGTGGCGATCTCACGGACCTGGGCGCTGGTGAGCTTGGCGACCTTGGTCTTGTGCGGCTCGCTGGAGCCCTTGTCCACACCGGCGGCCTTCAGGATGAGGCGCGCGGCCGGCGGCGTCTTCGTGATGAAGGTGAAGGAGCGGTCCTCGTAGACCGTGATCTCCACCGGCACGATCATGCCGCGCTGCGACTCGGTCGCAGCGTTGTAGGCCTTGCAGAACTCCATGATGTTGACGCCGTGCTGACCCAGCGCGGGGCCGACCGGCGGCGCCGGGTTGGCCGCACCGGCGTTGATCTGGAGCTTGATAAGCCCCGTGATCTTCTTCTTCTTGGGAGGCATGTCTCTCCGGGTCCTTCCGAGAGGTGATTGCTGGTGCGTGCGGAACCGGGGCGACACCCGGCCGCCAGCACACACATCGGACCAGGCTAACGCGTCGGCGCCGCTGGACCAAAACGGATTCGGGGCAGGGCCCTCGGCCCCGCCCCGAATCCGAAGACCGTGGGACTAGTTCTTCTGGATCTGGTCGAAGGAGAGCTCGACCGGGGTCTCCCGGCCGAAGATCTCGACCAGGCCCTTGACCTTCTTCGAGTCCGGGTTGATCTCGTTGATGGTCGCCTGGAGGGTCGCGAACGGACCGTCGGTGACGGTGACCGAGTCGCCGACCTCGAAGTCCAGCACCTGGATCTCGCTCGGCTTGATCGGCGACGGCTTGCCCGCCTCCTTGGCGGCCTGGCGCTCGACGTCGGGGGCGAGCATCTTGACGACCTCGTCCAGGGTCAGCGGGTACGGGTCGTAGGCGTTGCCGACGAAGCCGGTGACACCCGGGGTGTTGCGCACGACGCCCCAGGACTCCGGGGTGAGGTCCATGCGCACCAGGACGTAGCCGGGGAGCTTGTTCTGGCGGATGGTCTTGCGGTCGCCGTTCTTGATCTGGACGACCTCCTCCTGCGGCACCTCGGCCTGGAAGATGTACTCCTCGACGTTCAGCGAGACGGCGCGCTGCTCCAGGTTCTGCTTCACCCGGTTCTCGTAGCCGGCGTAGGTGTGGATCACGTACCACTCGCCCGGCATGAAGCGCAGGTCCTCGCGGAACTTGGCGACCGGGTCGACCTCGTCGGCCGGCTCCTCCTCGACGGTCTCCTCGGCGGCGAGCTCGGCGTCGAGTTCGGCCTCGCCCTCCACGTGCAGCGCGGCCTCCTCGGCGGGCTCGCCGGCCTCGGCCTCGTCGTACGCCTCGACCTCGTCCTCGTCGCTGTCCGCGGCGTCCACGATCTGCTCGGCGGACTCGACGTCGTCAGCCAGCTCGGTCGCGTCCGGCGCGGCGGCGACATCCGCATCCGCCTCGCGGACGGTCTCGTCGGCGTCGTACAGGGGGGACTCAGACACGGTGGCGGCTTCTTTCCTGGAGATGGTGAAGGTGGCGCGCTCCTCGACCGGTCCGGCGTACGGCCGCTCGCGCGGGCGCCAGGCGAGGTCTCGGAGACTTCAACAGTACCGAGTCCACGGTAACCGCGCGTACGTCCGGCACCGACAGCTCGACCCGGGCCGAGGATTCGGCCCGGGTCGGGAAGCTGTTCGAAAGGTGAGGCGGCCGGTCAGCCGAAGACCAGGAGGCTCAGCTTGGAGAAGCCGTAGTCCAGGCCGGCCACGAAGGCCATCACGACCACGACGAAGGTGACCACGACGGCGGTGTAGCTGGTGAGCTCGCCGCGGGTGGGCCAGACGACCTTGCGCAGCTCGGCGATGATCTGGCGGTAGAACAGACCCATCCTGGCGAACAGGCCCTTCTTGGCCCGCTTGCCGGACTTCTTCTGCTTGCCGGACTTGTTCTCGCCCTCGGCCGTGTTCTCGGCAACGCCATCGGCACCCTCGGGGTTGCCGCTCTCAGGCGTTGCGGTGGAGCCCGTGGTCTCCGTCACTCGTCCTCACCTGAATCCGGGTCCTGCCGAGCTTCGCCGCGCTCCCGGTGGGGCACGGCCAGTCGGCCAGCGGTGCTGATCGGTGCCATCTCCGCATCAAGCCCGCTCACTCCTGTGGAGCGAACGGGCTGAAAACGGATCTAGCAGCAGGGCAAGAGGGACTCGAACCCCCAACCGCCGGTTTTGGAGACCGGTGCTCTACCAATTGAGCTATTGCCCTACGGTGCCTCGCGGCTCCGGTGGCGACCAACCTACCGCATCTCCCCCCGCTGTCTGTACAGGCGGTGAAAGCTCCGGTTTTTCTCGGCGGGCCGTCGAGCAGCGAGTGTACGTGGTCGAGGGGTGTTTGGTCGAACCTCTTCTTCCGGACCGGCCGGTCACCCGGCGGATGTCCGGTCCGGCGGGGCGCCCGCCGACGGATCGCCGGGGCCGCGATTCGGACGGGAACGTACGGATGCCGATACCCCGATGCCCGGTAGGTCCGGGTTCTGCGACGATGCAGGCATGAGCGCTTCCACCCCTCAGCCCGACCAGTCCATCCGCCCCGCCGACCGCCGGGTCTCCGCCCGGATCGGTGCGATCGCCGAGTCCGCGACCCTCGCCGTGGACGCCAAGGCCAAGGCCCTCAAGGCCGCCGGCCGCCCGGTCATCGGCTTCGGCGCCGGTGAGCCCGACTTCCCCACCCCGGACTACATCGTCGAGGCGGCCGTCGAGGCCTGCCGCGACCCGAAGAACCACCGGTACACCCCGGCGGGTGGCCTGCCCGAGCTGAAGACCGCGATCGCCGCCAAGACGCTGCGCGACTCCGGCTACCAGGTGGACGCCTCCCAGGTGCTGGTCACCAACGGTGGCAAGCAGGCGATCTACGAGGCCTTCGCGGCGATCCTGGACCCGGGCGACGAGGTCATCATCCCGGCCCCGTACTGGACCACCTACCCGGAGTCGGTGCAGCTGGCCGGCGGCGTCCCGGTGGAGGTCGTCTCCGACGAGACCACCGGCTACAAGGTCTCGGTCGAGCAGCTGGAGGCCGCGCGCACCGAGAACACCAAGGTCGTGCTGTTCGTCTCGCCGTCCAACCCGACCGGCGCGGTGTACACCGAGGCCGAGGCCGAGGCGATCGGCCGCTGGGCGCTGGAGCACGGCCTGTGGGTGCTCACCGACGAGATCTACGAGCACCTGGTGTACGGCGACGCCACCTTCACCTCGCTGCCGGCCCTGCTGCCCGAGCTGGCCGACAAGTGCGTCGTGGTCAACGGTGTCGCCAAGACCTACGCGATGACCGGCTGGCGGGTGGGCTGGGTGATCGGCCCCAAGGACGTCATCAAGGCCGCGACCAACCTCCAGTCGCACGCCACCTCGAACGTCTCCAACGTCGCCCAGCGCGCCGCCCTGGCCGCCGTGGCCGGCGACCTGGACGCGGTCTCCGAGATGCGCGAGGCCTTCGACCGCCGCCGCAAGACCATCGTGCGGATGCTCAACGAGATCGACGGCGTGTTCTGCCCCGAGCCCGAGGGCGCCTTCTACGCCTACCCGTCGGTGAAGGGCCTGCTGGGCAAGGAGATCCGCGGCAAGCGCCCGCAGACCTCCGGCGAGCTGGCCACCCTGATCCTGGACGAGGCCGAGGTCGCGGTCGTCCCGGGCGAGGCCTTCGGCACCCCCGGCTACCTGCGGCTCTCCTACGCGCTCGGCGACGCCGACCTGGTCGAGGGCGTCAGCCGGGTGCAGAAGCTGCTCGGCGAGGCCCGCGACTGACGCGGTTCCAGCACTGACGTCAATCCGACATACGGGATTCACCCGGCACGCCGCCTCCTTTCACCCCTTCGGGGGATGGAAAGGAGGCGGTTCCCGTTCGGGGGCCGCATACGGCAGTATCGGTGAATGGAACGCCTGTTGAACCCGCGAGACGTCAGGGGCCTCCCGAAGGCCCACCTGCACCTGCACTTCACCGGCTCGATGCGGCCCGCCACCCTCCTGGAGCTGGCCGACAAGCACGGCGTCCGGCTGCCGGAGGCGCTCAGCTCCGGCGAGCCGCCCCGACTGCGGGCCACCGACGAGCGGGGCTGGTTCCGCTTCCAGCGGCTGTACGACACCGCCCGCTCGGTGCTGCGGGACGAGGAGGACATCCGCCGGCTGGTCCTGGAGACCGCCGAGGACGAGCGGCGGGACGGCTCCCGCTGGCTGGAGATCCAGGTCGACCCGACCTCGTACGCGCCCCGGCTGGGCGGGCTGATCCCCGCGCTGGAGCTGATCCTGGACGCCGTGGAGCACGCCGCCGCGGCGACCGGCGTGGGCATCCGGGTCCTGGTCGCGGCCAACCGGATGAAGTCCCCGATGGACGCCCGGACGCTGGCCCGGCTGGCCGTCCGCTACGCCGACCACGGGGTGGTCGGCTTCGGCCTCTCCAACGACGAGCGCCGGGGCCTGGCCCGGGACTTCGACCGGGCCTTCGCGATCGCCCGCAACGGCGGGCTGCTGGCGGCCCCGCACGGCGGCGAGCTCTCCGGCCCGGAGTCCGTCCGGGACTGCCTGGACGACCTGGGCGCCGGCCGGATCGGCCACGGCGTGCGCGCCGCCGAGGACCCGAGGCTGATGGAGCGGCTGGCGGACCGGCAGGTCACCTGCGAGGTCTGCCCGTCCTCCAACGTCTCGCTCGGCGTCTACGAGCACCCCGAGGAGGTCCCGCTGCGCCGGCTCTTCGACGCCGGGGTGCCGCTCGCGCTGGGCGCGGACGACCCGCTGCTGTTCGGCAGCCGGCTGGCCGCCCAGTACGAGCTGGTCCGGGACGTGCTGGGCTTCTCCGACGCCGAACTCGCCGAGCTGGCGCGGCAGTCGGTGCGCGGTTCGGTCGCGCCGGAGGCCGTCCGCAAGGAACTGCTGGCGGACATCGACGCCTGGCTGGTGGGCGGCCGAGCCCCCGCGGAGCCGGCCGCCGTACCCGCCTGACGAGGCGCTGCCTCAGAGCTTGACGCCCACCATCACCGGCTCGTTCACCAGTTCCACCCCGAAGGCCTCGCGGACCCCGTCCCGGATCTCCCGGGCCAGCGCCAGCAGGTCCTCGGCGGTGGCCGAGCCGCGGTTGGTGAGCGCCAGGGTGTGCTTGGTGGAGAGCGTCGCCGGGCCGCTGCCGTAGCCCTTGCCGAAGCCGGACCGGTCGATCAGCCAGGCCGCCGAGGTCTTGGTGCGGCCCTCCGGGGCCGGGTAGGCGGGGGCGTCCTCGGCACCCGGGCGGGTGCGGAACGAGTCGTACTGCGCGGCCGTGAGCACCGGGTTGGTGAAGAAGGAGCCGGCCGACCAGGTGTCGTGGTCCGCCGGGTCCAGCACCATGCCCTTGCCGGCGCGCAGCAGCAGCACCGCGTTCCAGGCGGTGCCGACCGCCACCCGCTCGCCCTGCTCGACGCCCAGGTGCCGGGCGGTCTCGGCGTAGCGGACGGGGGTGGAGAGGCCGCCGTTGTCCTCCAGGCGGAACCGCACCCGCAGCACCACGTAGCGCTCCGGCTCGGCCTTGAAGCGGCTGTGCCGGTAGGAGAACGCGCACTCGGCGTTCGAGAGCACGACCACCTCGTCGGCGGCACGGTCGTACGCGACCACCTCGGTGACCGACTGCGCGACCTCCTGGCCGTAGGCGCCCACGTTCTGCACCGGGGTGGCACCCGCCGAACCGGGGATGCCGGCCAGGAACTCGATGCCCGCCAGCTCGTGGTCCACGACGGTCCGGCGGACCACCTCGGACCAGGTCTCGCCGGCCGCGACCTCCAGCGCGGTGCCGTCCAGGGCGAAGCCCTCGGTGGCGATCCGCAGCACGGTGCCGGGGAAGCCGGCGTCGCCGATCACCAGGTTGGAGCCGCCGCCGAGGACCAGCAGCGGCTCGCCGGCCGCGTCGGCCTCGCGGACGGCGGCGATCACCTCGTCATCGGTGTGGGCGGTCACCAGGCGGCGGGCCGGGCCACCGAGCCGGAGCGTGGTCAGCGGGGCGAGGGGGGCGTCGTTTTCTACCAGCACGCCCACCAGCGTACGGGTGGCGGGGGTGCCTCCCGGCACGCCCGCCGCCCGTACTCCCGCCCCCCGTACGCCGCTCGCCCGTACGCCGGTCGCCCGGGGCCGGCGCCTCAGACCCCCGCGGGCACGGCCGGCTTCCCGGCCCGCTCCTCCCGCACCCCCGCGGCCGCCGCCGCGCGCCGCCGGGGGATGAACACCGCGGCGAGCGCGCCGAGCCCGACGGCGGCCCCGCCGACGTACAGCGCGGGCACCAGCCCGTCCGTGAAGGCCTGCGTCGACTGGTAGCCGCCCCGCGCCGAGAACACCGCGGCGAGCACGGCGACCCCGAGCGCCCCGCCGACCTCGCGCAGCGCGTTGTTGGCGCCGGAGGCGATCCCCTGCTCCTGCGGCCGGACGCTGGCCATCACCAGCTGGGCGGTCGGGCCGAAGTACAGCGACATGCCGATCCCGCAGATCACGATGGCCGGGATCTGGGCGGGGTAGTCGAGGCCGGTGCTCCCGTCCGCGACCAGGCCGAACAGCACCAGGCCCACGGCCTGCAGGGCCAGCCCGGCGACCACGATCGGGCGGCCGCCGATCCGGTCGGAGACGATGCCCGCGACCGGGGAGACCAGCAGCGGCATCGCCGTCCACGGCAGCATCCGGATGCCCGACTCCTGCGGGCTGAAGCCGCCGACACCCTGGAGGTACTGGCTGATCAGGAAGATCGAGCCGAACATCCCCAGGTACATCAGCAGGCTGGCCGCGTTGACGGCGGAGAAGGCCCGGCTGCGGAACAGCCGCATCGGCAGCATCGGATGGGCGGCCACCCGCTGCTCGTACCAGACGAAGGCGGTCAGCAGCAGGACGCCGGCGACCAGGGCGCCGAGGACCAGCGGGCTGGTCCAGCCGTCCGGGTTGCCGCGGATCAGGCCGAGGACGACCCCGAACATCCCCAGGCTGACCAGCAGGGTCCCGGGCACGTCCAGGGCCCGGCCCGCGCCCCGGCTCTCGCCGAGCCGCAGGTAGGCCAGCGGCAGCAGGACGAGGCCGACCGGGACGTTCACCCAGAAGATCCACTGCCAGGAGAAGTGCTCGGTCAGCGAGCCGCCGATCAGCGGCCCGGCGGCGACGGCGAGGCCGCTGACGCCCGACCAGATGCCGAAGGCCATCCCCCGCCTGGCCGCGGGCACGGCGGTGGTGAGCAGGGTCAGGGTGAGCGGCATCATCACCGCGGCCCCGACGCCCTGGACGGCCCGGGCGGCGATCAGGTCGCCGATGCCCGGGGACATCGCCGCCGCGGCGGAGCCTGCGGTGAAGACCGTCAGGCCGACCAGGAAGATCCGTCGGCGGCCGAAGCGGTCGCCGAGCGCGGCGCCGAACATCAGCAGCACGGCGAAGCTCAGGGTGTAGGCGCTGACCGTCCATTCGAGGTCGGACAGCCCGCCGCCGAGTTCCTCGCGGATCGACGGCAGTGCGGTGGTGACCACCAGGTTGTCCAGGGCGGCCATGAAGCCGGCCGCGCTGACGATCACCAGCGTCCAGATCGCGGTTCTGCCCATGGTCGGTTTCTCCGTCATGACGTCCCCCAGTTTCCTCTAGGTAGTTATTGCTCAATAACTTTCGTGGGCCGAAAAAAGGCCGCACGGACACCGCCGCGCGGCCCGGCTACTCGGGCTCCTCGCACCCGTCGAAGCCGCTCCACATCCGGTGGTCCGGCGGATAGCCCAGCGCCACCATGGTGTTGATCAGCATCCCGTACGCGAAGAACTGCGTGGCGTCCCTCATGCCCCCGCCGATCCGGATCCTGACCCGGTCGAACAGGCTCTCCCACAGCCGCCGGGCGGTCTCCCCGACCTCCTCCTCGCCGGCCGCCCGGGCCGCGAAGACCGAGACGTAGAGCTGCATCTGCATCATGAGCTGGTCACGGTCCTCGACCAGGCTCATGTACGCGGCGGACATCGCGTCGGCGGCCTCCTCGCCGGACAGCCCGGCCGAGGCCTCGTCGAACACCCGCCAGGTCTCCTCGACGCAGCGCTCGGCAGCCGCGGCGAAGATCGCCTGCTTGCCCGGGAACAGCCGGAACAGGTACGGCTGCGAGACGCCCACCCGGCGGGCGATCGCCTCGGTGGAGGTGCCGTGGTACCCACCCCGGGCGAACTCGATCAGGGCGGCCCGGACGACGCTCTCGCGCCGCTCCTCCGCGCTCATCCGGATGCTCGACTTCGCCATGAGTTCCAAGTTAGTGGCCAATCACTATCAAGGCAAGGCCCGCGGCCGCGGCCGGAGATCCCGTGAGTACGGGGCTCCGGCCGCGACCGCCGTCGCGAGGGGGCGGCTCAGCCGAGCCGGACCACGGCCCGGGACATCCCGAGCACCTTCTGACCGCCCGCGGTGGCCAGCAGGTCGACCTGCACCCTGCGGTCGTCCAGCTTCTTGGCGACCTTGGCCGAGACCTCGACCACCGCGCCGACCCCGTCGTTCGGCACCGGCACCGGGCGGGTGAAGCGCACGCCGTACTCGACCACCGCGGCCGGGTCGCCGACCCAGTCGGTGACCACCCGGATCGCCTCGGCCATGGTGAACATGCCGTGCGCGATGACGTCCGGCAGGCCGACCTCCAGGGCGAACCTCTCGTTCCAGTGGATCGGGTTGAAATCGCCCGAGGCGCCCGCGTACCGCACCAGCGTGTCGCGGGTCACCGGGAAGGACTGCGCCGGCAGCTCGGTGCCGACCTCGACCTCGTCGTAGCCGATCGCCATCGCGCTCACTCCCCCGCCTCGTCGGCGGCCCGGGCCACCAGGGTCATGACCGACGTCACAACGTGCTCGCCGGTCGCGTCCGTCACCTCGCCGCGCACGGTGAGCACGTCGTTGCCCGCCAGCGACTTGATGTTGTCGATGGTCACCGCGACCGACAGCCGGTCACCGGCCCGCACCGGGCGGGTGTAGGCGAACTTCTGGTCGCCGTGCACCACCCGGCTGAAGTCCAGGCCCAGCTCCGGGTCCTCGACCACCTGGCCGGCCGCGCGGTAGGTGATCACGAACGGGAAGGTCGGCGGGGCGATCACGTCGGGGTGGCCCAGCGCCTTCGCCGCCTCCGGGTCGGTGTACGCCGGGTTGGCGTCGCCGACCGCGGTCGCGAACTCGCGGATCTTCTCCCGGCCGACCTCGTACGGCTCGGTGGGCGGGTAACTACGCCCGATGAAGGAGGGGTCGAGCGCCATGGCAGCTCCTCGGAACGCGGGTGGATACGAAAAAACTCCGGGCCGCACCCCCTGTGAGGGATGCGGCCCGGAGTAGAAGACCTGATTTCACACAGGCCCGTCGCCCTACTTCAGGGTCAGCGGGTCTCGCGGTGCGCGGTGTGCGAGTTGCAGCGGGGGCAGTGCTTCTTCATCTCAAGACGGTCCGGGTCATTACGCCGGTTCTTCTTGGTGATGTAGTTCCGCTCCTTGCACTCCACGCAGGCCAGCGTGATCTTCGGGCGGACGTCGGTGGCAGCCACGGGAGTGCCTTCCTTGGACAACGAATAAGAACACAACAAGAGTAGCCGACCGGGAGTGCGATCTCCCGACCGACTACGCGGGGTAGCGGTGACCGGACTTGAACCGGTGACACAGCGATTATGAGCCGCTTGCTCTACCAACTGAGCTACACCGCCACAGTGATCCACAGCACAGCCGAGGCTGACTGCTTCTCACCGAGCCCCCATGCGGAATCGAACCGCAGACCTTCTCCTTACCATGGAGACGCTCTACCGACTGAGCTATAGGGGCGAACGAGGAAGAGATTACACGTTTCGCGCCCGGAGGTGAAATCCGTATCCCGCGGCGAAGACCGCAGGTGGGTGAGGGGTACGGGCGGACGATCCAAGGCCTTGCGTTCGATCGGGCCGCGAGCGCCGCGGCCCGACCCGATACGACTATTGCCCGCCTCCCGGCGCCCCGCCCCCCGGGCCCATAGGCTCGACGCTCATTGATCGGGAGGACCGCCCGGCGGTACGGGCCAGCGGCCCGGGGCCGACCGCACGGGCCGACGCGAGAAGGAGCCGGCGATGGACAGCGCAGCCGCCGACGGGCCGCACTCCGGACCCGGCCCGGCGGCCAACCCGCTCGGGCACGGCCCGGTCCTGCTCCTCACCGGCGCCCGGCTGGCCGACGGGCGGGTGGTGGACGTCCGGATCAGCGGCGACCGGATCCAGGCGGTCGGCACCGTCGGCAGCCTCGGCCCACTGCCCGCCCTGCCCGGCGCGCCCACCGTCACCACCGGCGCCCGGATCGACCTGCGCGGCTACCTGCTGCTCCCGGCCCCCGCCGAGGCGCACGCCCACTACGACACCGCGTTCTCCGCCGCGCTGGCCGCCCCGCCGCCGGACACCCCGGCCGACCTCACCCGCCGGGTCACCGAGGCCGCGCTGACCTCGCTCGGCTACGGCGCCACCGCCCAGCGCACCCACGTCCGGATCGGCGACGTGCACGGACTGCGCCGGCTGGAGGCGGTGCTCACCGCCCGGCAGGCGCTGCGCGGGCTGGCCGAACTCCAGGCGGTGGCGATGCCCCGGCTGCTCACCGGGCGGGCCGGCGCGGACGGCCGGGCGCAGCTGCGCGAGGCGCTCAAGCTGGGCGCCACCGCGGCCGGCGGCTGCCCGGACCTGGATCCGGACCCGGCCGGGTACGTGCAGCTGCTGCTGGAGGCCGCCCGGGAGGCGGACTGTCCGGTGGACCTGCACACCGGCGCCGCCGACGCCGCCCAACTCGCCCGGATGGCGGGCGCGTTGGCGCCGCTACGGCCGCGGGTGACGCTCGGCCCGTGCGGGGCGCTGGCCCGGGGCGGGTCGACGGTGCTGGCGACCAGCGGGATCCGGGTCGTCTGCCTGCCGCAGAACGGCGGCTGCACCGGAATGGAAGGCCGGACGACGGGCCTGCGGCCGGGCCTGGTAAGGGAGTTGGCCGCCGCCAGGGTGCCGCTGGCGGCGGGCAGCGGGGCGCTGCGCGACCCGTCCAACCCGGTCGGCCGGGCGGATCCGCTGGAGTCGGCGTACCTGCTGTCGGCCGGTGGGGAGCTGGACCCGGCGGCGGCGTACGACGCGGTGGCGAACCAGGCCCGGGCGGCGCTCGGGCTGGCCCCGGTCCGGGTGGACGCCGGGTTCCCGGCGGAGCTGCTGGCGGTGCGCGGGGACAGCCTGGCCGGGGCGCTCGCGGGCGGGCACAGCCGGCTGGTGGTGCACAGCGGCCGGGTGGTCAGCCGGACCAGCGCGGTCCGGGAGTTCGCGGACACGGTGGCGCTGGCGCTGCCCCGGCAGTCCGGGGCCGCGGACGGCTGATCCGGGGGACGGACCCGGCCCCGACGACAGATGGGGGCGCGCGACGGATGTCGCGCGCCCCTCCCCCACCTGCTGGCCGTCCTCGGACGGCTGCCGGAGCGGACCCGGGCCTCCCCCACACGGAGCCGGGCCGCTCGTTCGACACCGACACTACGCCCGCGGAACACCGCCCCCGGGCGGTCTTGACGCCCTCCTGTCGTCCACCGGAGCGCTCTTGACGGCTCGTTGACGAGGGCTCGCCCGCCGGTCCGTCACGGCACGTACCGGTACCCGATCCCCGGCTCGGTGATCAGGTGCCGCGGCCGGGCCGGATCGCGCTCCAGCTTGCGGCGCAGCCCGGCGAAGTAGACCCGCAGGTAGTTGCCGCGCCCCTCCTGGGCCGGGCCCCACACCTCGCGCAGGATCTGCCGCCCGGGCACCAGCCGCCCGGGGTTGGCGAGCAGCAGGGCGAGGATGCGCCACTCGGTCGGGGTGAGCCGGACCGGACCGTTCGGGCCGTTCACCGCGGTGGCCGCGAGGTCCACGGTGTGGTCGCCGATCACCGGCCGGCCCGACGGCACGCCGCCCGGCGGCCGGCGCAGCACGGCGCGCAGCCGGGCCAGCAGTTCCTCCATCAGGAAGGGCTTGGTGAGGTAGTCGTCGGCGCCCGCGTCCAGGGCGCCCACCTTGTCGGCGGCGTCCGTCCGGCCGGAGAGCACGATGATCGGCATCGCGCTGCGGGTGCGCAGGCCGCGCAGCACGTCCATCCCGTCGAGGTCGGGCAGGCCGAGGTCGAGCAGGACGGCGTCCGGGGTGCTGTGCGCGGCGCGGTCGAGCGCCTCGCCGCCGCTGGCGGCGGTGCGGACGGCGTACTGCCGGGCGCTGAGGTTGATCCGCAGGGTGCGCAGGAGGGCCGGCTCGTCGTCGACGACCAGGATCTCACTCATGTCGCGATTCCTCCCCGGGGTGTCCGGGCTCGGTGGCGGCGGGGTCTGAGGTGGCGGGGGCTGTGGCGGCGGGCCCGGTGGTGGCGGCGGGCAGGGTGAGCAGCATGGTGGTGCCTCCACCCGGGGTGTCCTCGACCTCCAGGCTGCCGCCCATCGCCTCGGCGAGGCCCCGGGAGAGGGCGAGGCCGAGGCCGACGCCGGTGGTGTTGTCGGTGTCGCCGAGGCGCTGGAAGGGCAGGAAGACCCGGTCGCGGTCCTCGGGGGCGATGCCGGGGCCGCGGTCGATCACCCGGATCTCGACCTGGTCGGCGTGGTGGCTGGCGGTGACCAGGACGGGCGCGCCGGGGGCGTTGTACCGCAGCGCGTTGGTGATCACGTTGGCGAGCACCCGCTCCAGCAGCGGCGGGTCGGCGAGCACCGGCGGCGTGGTCTCCAGGTCGAGCGGCTGGACCGGTGCGTACGGGTCGGGGAGGCTGTCCAGCGCCCGGGGCAGGATCTCGTCCAGGTGGGTCTCGGTGAGGTGCAGGGTGAGCGCGCCGGCCTGGAGGCGGCTCATGTCGAGCAGGTTGTCGACCAGCCGGGTGAGCTTGACCAGCGACTCGTCGGCGGTGGCGAGGAGTTCGGACTGGTCCTCGGGCGAGAACTCGACGTCGGGGCTGCGCAGCGAGCCGACCGAGGCGCGGGCGGCGGCCAGCGGGGTGCGCAGGTCGTGGCTGACGGCGGCGAGCAGGGCGGTGCGCATCCGGTCGGCGGCCTTGATCGGCTCGACCTCGGCGGCGACGACGGCAAGCCGGTCGCGCTCCAGCGCGGCGGCGACGTGGGCGGCGAAGGCGGTCAGCACCCGCTGGTCGGCGGCGGGCAGCCGGCGGCCGGTGAGCACCAGGACGGCGTCCGGGCCGACCGGGACCTCGGTGGTCTCGTGCGGCCCGTCGCCGTCGCCCCGGTGGTCCCCCGCGCAGTGCGCGAGCGCCTCGCCGTCGACCCGCGAGAGCAGGGCGACGGCCCGCATGCCGAAGGCCGTCCGGGACTTCTCCAGCAGGGCGGGCAGCGCGTCGGCGCCGCGCAGCACGCTGCCCGCCAGGGTGGAGAGGGTCTCGGCCTCGGCGGTGGCGCGGGCGGCCCGGCTGGTGAGCCGGCCGGCGTGGTCGACCACGGTGGAGACGGTGAGCGCGATGGCGGCGAAGACCACCAGGGCGACGATGTTGTTGGTCTCGCCGATGGTCAGACTGTGGATCGGCGGGATGAAGTAGTAGTTCAGCAGCACCGAGGCGACGACCGAGGCCAGCAGGGCCGACACGGCTCCGCCGAGCAGGGCGACGATGACCACGCCGAGCTGGAAGATCAGCGCGTCGGTGGTCAGGTTGATGCTGTGGTGCGCCTGGGAGAGCAGGGCGGTGAGCAGCCAGGGCACCGCCAGTCCGGCCAGGTAGCCGGCGAAGGTGCGGCGCCGGGAGTGGCGGCGGCCGAGCGAGGGCAGCCGGCCGCGGCCGGTGAACTCGTGGGTGACCATGTGGACGTCGATGTCCTCGGAGGCGTCCACGGTGGTCTGCCCGGTGCCGGGACCGGTGAGGAAGCGGTTGATCCGGCCGCGGCGGCTGGTGCCGAGCACCAGCTGGGTGGCGTGGTGGGCGCGGGCGAAGGTGAGCAGCGCGGTGGGGACGTCGTCGCCGACCACCACGTGGTAGCTGCCGCCGAGGGCCTCCGCCAGCTGCCGCTGCTGGGCGAGCGCGCCGGAGGAGGCGCCGGCCAGGCCGTCGCTGCGGGAGACGTGGACGGCCAGCAGCTCGCCGCCGGCCGTGCGGTCGGCGATCCGGGCGGCGCGGCGGATCAGGGTCTCGCCCTCGGGGCCGCCGGTGAGGGCGACCACGACCCGTTCGCGGGTCTCCCAGACCCGGTCGATGTTGTGGCTGGCCCGGTAGTCGCGCAGGCCCTCGTCCACCCGCCCGGCCACCCAGAGCAGGGCGAGTTCGCGCAGGGCGGTGAGGTTGCCGACCCGGAAGTAGTTCGAGAGCGCGGCGTCCACCTTCTCCGCCCGGTAGACGTTGCCGTGGGCCATCCGGCGGCGCAGCGCCTGCGGGGCCATGTCGACGAGTTCGATCTGGTCGGCCCGGCGGACCACCTCGTCCGGGACGGTCTCGCGCTGCGGGATGCCGGTGATCTTCCGGACGACGTCGTTCAGCGATTCCAGGTGCTGGATGTTGACGGTGGTGATGACGTCGATCCCGGCGGCCAGGATCTCCTCGACGTCCTGCCACCGCTTGGCGTGCCGGCCGCCGGGGACGTTGGTGTGCGCCAGCTCGTCCACCAGCACGACGGACGGGCGGCGGGCGAGCACGCCGTCGAGGTCCATCTCGTCGAACCCGGCGTCCCGGTAGGCGCGCCGGACCCGCGGCAGGACCTCCAGGCCGGCCAGCATGGCCTCGGTGTGGCGTCTGCCGTGGCACTCGATGTACCCGACCACGACGTCGGCCCCGCGCTGCTGTCTGCGCCGGGCCTCGTCCAGCATCCGATAGGTCTTGCCGACCCCCGGCGCGGAGCCGAGGTACACCCTCAGGCGGCCGCCGCGGTTGCCGGTGCCGGGGGTGAGGTCGCGGGCCATGGGCACTGCTCTTTCCATCGAAAAGTGGTGCACGTCTGCGGACGCGGGTCGGCCGGCCCGGGGGGGGGGGGGGGGGGGGGGGGGGGGGGGGGGGGGGGGGGGGGGGGGGGGGGGGGGGGGGGGGGGGGGGGGGGGGGGGAGGGGGGGGGAGGGGGGGGGGGGGGGGGGGGGGGGGGGAAGGGGGGGAGGGGGGGGGGAAACACCCCCCT